>QZJX01000102.1 GCA_003599395.1 Ignavibacteriales bacterium
TTAGCCGGTTTTACAATTATACGCGGGCTAATTGGTTTCATTACTCTTTGTTTGATAGTAGCTTCAACTGTATCGAATAAAATTCTTCCAAAACCAGCTACTCCGCCGCCGATAATAACTTTAGGGATATCCAGCACATTAATAATGGAAGCCAAAGCAGCACCAAGTTTTTGAGCAAGGTCAACAATTATCATCTCGGCATACGAATCATTTAACAAGTAAGCATCATGAATTAATTTCGGATTAAGTTCATTGCCTTCACTTATCAATTGATGGAGTTTAGAATCCTTGTGATTGGGAAGTTCTTTTTTGACTTGTTCAATTAAATAATTATTACCCGCATAAGTTTCTATACATCCGCGTGAACCGCACTTACATTGTTTACCTTTTTCGTTAATTGAAACATGACCAATTTCACCGGCACCACCTGATTCACCTCGATATATTTTGCGATTAATAATAATACCGCCACCAACTCCCGTTCCAAGCGTAATCATAATAAAATTTTTATACTTTTTACCCGAACCAAATATCATCTCACCAATTGCTGCTGCATTTGCGTCATTTTCAACAAAAACTTTTTTCTTAAACTCTGTTTTAAGAATACTGCCTAAAGAAATTCTTTCCCAACCGGGAAAGTTTGGCGGATTTTCAACCGTGCCTTTTTTCTTTGTAACTACACCGGGAGTTCCGATTCCTATCCCAATTATTTTGTGTTTCGAATCATTTAGTTTAGCAATACCTTTAATTATTTGATCGATTACCGCTTGAGGTCCTTTAGCGGCATTTGTTTCGAGAGAAAATTTGTTTTTAATTTTTCCTAGCTCGTTAACTAATCCAAATTTTATAGAAGTTCCCCCAAGATCAACCCCAATTGCATAACGTTGCGTGCCCATTTTATATTTTCCTAATTAAACTCGTGACTAATTTTTATTTCATCCGGATACTCAATCTTTCCAACCGGAGTTCCGAGTACCGGTTTTGCAAAAAGTGATATTCGTGATCTTGACCCGTCTTTGCCGCCAATCGCTAAAACAAAATTTGCGAGTTCTTCAAAACTTTTGTCCTTAAAAAACTTTATAAGATCAACTTCAACAGCGATTGGGATAATTCTATTCTCACCAACACCGGGGACAACAAGAGGATTTTCAATATTCCCTGAAAGAACTTGCTTGTCATCCAATTGAACTCGAAATGGGAAAGATTCGAGAGTAATATTCGTTGCCGGGAATCCACCGCTTCCATCATTAGGGTTATTAGCTTCGACATTAATTATAAAACTAAATGGAAGTTCCCCTTTTATAAATGCTCCGGTTAATTTAACATAATCCATCGCTGCAAAATCATCGAGATCCTCTTTCCCTTCCAAAGCAACATTAGCAACTCTAAAATTGTTGTAAGAATCTACTTTGAATTTTAGCCGGGTTAAATTTGTAACGGTTTCATAAACTCCGCATGAGACAATAAATAAAGTTATGAATGAAACAATAATCAGATTGCGATTTAGCTTCATAATATTCTTGACTCCTCAATTTTCTTGATAATTTCGTCGGCAACTTTTAGAGCTTTCAAACCATCACTTCCGCTGACAACAGGTTTTGTTTTTGTGTTAATCGCATTTACAAAAAGTTCAAGTTCATGTTTCAGTGCATTAACTTGTATTATTTCCGGTTGTTCATAAACGACAAATTTCTTTTTATCACCAACTCCCATTTCGCCAAATGATAAGAAATGATTTTCATCCATTTCTTTTTGATTTATCAATCTATAAACTTCTGCTACACCTGTAATAAAATCCAAGGCAATGTATCCGCTTTGCTGGAACATACGCATCTTGCGCATTTTCTTTTGTGATATTCTACTAGCTGTCACATTTGCAACAGCTCCGTTTACGAATTCTAATCTTGCATTTGCTATGTCAATATTATCGGATACAACTGCTACACCGCTTGCCTTAATTTCTTTTACATCACTCCTAACTAAACTTAAAATTATATCGATATCATGGATCATTAAATCAAGAACAACGGCGACGTCGGTTCCGCGCGGATTAAATTGTGCAAGCCGATCAGTTTGAATGAATTTTGGATTGAGGTCATATTTTTCCAAAGACAGGAGTGCGGGATTAAATCTTTCAATATGTCCGACTTGTAAAATAAGATTTTTCTCATCCGCGATTTTTACTAATTCTTCTGCTTGTTCTATTGTCGCTGTAATAGGTTTTTCAACAAGCACATGAACATTTTTCTCGAAGGCTTTTTTCGCCAACTCATAATGTGCACTTGTCGTGGCTACAATGGAAACACCATCGACTTCATTTAATAAATCATCTAGTTTCGAGAAAGACTTAGTGTTAAATTCTTTTGCTGCTTGTGATGCTTTTGATTCATCGATATCGTAAATACCAATTAACTCAGCACTATCTACTTCATTAAATAATTTTGTATGAATCTTTCCGAGATGCCCGGTTCCTATGACTCCGACTTTCAATTTGCTCATCAATTTCTTCCGCTTTTTATTCGTGTGTAACCAATTATCTGATCGTATCCACCGTGATTTAGTGATTTATAATAAACGAAAATGTAATACTCGTTTGTTGTTTCCCAGAAGTTGCCCTCAAGTTCGTACCAGTCTATATCATCTATAACATTGCCATTATCATACCCGGTTACATATTGGTAATCATAAATTCCACGTTTTAGGTCCGTTGTAACTTTATAAATATTACCGTCCTGTGAAAGTTTAAATTGCGGAAGCAATTTCCAATTATTAAATGCTCCGACAAGAAATATATCTTTCTCAATAAATCCACCCGGTGAATATTCAAACTCGACCATCATATAGTCCGCGTAACTATCATTAAACGGAACAAGTTCAAATCCACCGTTTAAATCGGGATAGCCAAATTGTTGAAATCGATTATAATCAAAACCGTCGTAGTGTGCTGTTGTGATTGGAGGTTGATATCGGTTTCTATCATTTAGATCAACTTGTCGATATTCGTTACCCGGTCTTATATCCAGCGCAACAAAAGTAAAATCACGAGCACCGTTGGTTTCATAATATCTTAATCCACGACGGGCAGTTTTACTAATAATGATCGGGTAATCAACTTTTTTGTTTTCAACAACTTCAACATGGCTTAAGTCCATTGCATACATTGAATCTTGCAATACAAAATCCACTTTTAGTTCTAATGATCTTTGAAGTTCATTAATTCGTTCTTCGCTGCTGTTTAATCTGTATGTATCTAATTGGGAGTAAACATTCACTTGAGGTTTTATCACATAAAACTTTCCCTCGGTAAAAATTATGTCGGGATTATTTGAATCGGTAACAAAAAATTTCCATTTACCAGAAAACGGGAATGTTACATCGACATTTGGAAATTGACCTTTGTAATGATATCTAACATTGCTACTTTGATTTGGGATTTGTTCAAACCATAAGTTGTATGCTGTATTATAACTTTGATTTTGAAGAAAAGTATTCTCGTAGGGTTTCCAATCTTTATCGCAAAAAGCAAAACGTATTAATAAGTTTGGTTCATAATCCGAAGCAATATCAAACTTGATATTGAGTTTCTCGTTCCCTATCAAAATTGGAAGTTCATTATTAGTAGTAGAATAAACTTGAAGACTCTTAATCTCAACTTGTTGAGAAAAAATGGAAATTGAAAGTAGAAGAAAGACTATAATTTTTTTCATATTTTTAGAATATCTCAACACATTTAATAGATGAATACGGAATAAAAACCATCACCATGTTTTTATCACGAACGGATTCAATTAAAAGCCCATCTTCAAAAACTTCGCGAAGTTTACCGGTTTTAAAGACAATTTCGTAAAAATTTGATTGCTCTTTTTTTTCACCGTAAACAACCCCGTAATTTTCGTTCATGGTTACATTTATTGTTCTGTCTAAATATTTTTCCCAATCCATACTCAAATTATCCTCCAATTTGGATAAATATTAAGTATTAAAAGTACCCAAAAAACGCTTCTTTTCCAATACGGAAGGAATTAAGGAATTAGCGGATTTATGGATTAGCGGATTAACGGATTAACGGATTTTGGATTGGCGAATTAACAATTGTTGATTTTTTTCAATTATTGCTTGGATGGGGTATTAAAAAAAAAGATGACTACTAAATAAATAGTAGCCATCTTCAATTTTATTTTCGACAATTCGTCAAATTCGAAAATTCGCTAAATTACATTAGAATGTTCTTACAGTGATATCCCCACCGGAAGTTCTACAAGATAAATCCGTTCCACCGCCATTCATTATCCCGATGAATTTGCTTCTTGTAACTTCCTTAACTCTTGCTTCAAGATCACATTCAATATCACCACCACTGGTTTTTAAGTTCAAATCAGCTTTCAAATTGTCCGGAATTAAAACCGTAATATCTCCACCGCTGGTTCCGAGATCAATACCAAAATTTTCACCGTAATACTCGAGTGTGACATCACCACCAGAAGTTGAAGCGGAAACTTTCCCATCCTTAGATTTAATATCTATATCGCCTCCGGATGTAGAAGATCTGACACTACCGACAGCTTTCACGATTTTAACATCACCACCCGATGTGGTCGCAGATATTTCTCCGTTAATATTTTCAAAATCAATATCGCCTCCCGATGTTTTAGCAATTATTTCTCCGATTAAATCCAGAACTATTACATCACCTCCGCCGGTTCTCAAATCCAAATTAAAAGTTTTCGGAACATTTATTTCGTACTTTACTTTCACTCCGCTAAACCAATTCCAACTACCGTCTTTATCAGCATCAATTAGAACACCTTTAGAAGTTTTTTCAAAATGAAAATCTACGTCTTCCTCGGCTTTACGATTACCAAAAACTTTTATGTGAACGGTATTCTCATCCCAAGTTTTTATTTTGATGTCTCCAACATCAGATTGAATTTCCAGAAGTTCGCCGGAATTCACATCAAAAGATTTTTCATGAATAGTTCTTAAACTTTGCGAGAAGGAAACGCTTGAAAGTAACAACACAAAAAGAAAGATTGTTAAATTTCTTATAAATAATTTCATTTTTACCCTCTATTTTATTTATTATTTTGACTATCGAATTACTTAAATGGTTACATTAACATAAATTTAGACTCATCTTTTATAAAAAAGTTGTAAAAATTCCGGTAGTTTATGAATATTCTAATTGTTTTTTTCGGTGCCGGTTTGGGAGGCGCACTTCGATATTTAATTTCGGACTATACATCTCGTAATCTTCCGATTTATTATCCGTTTGGAACATTGATAGTAAACTTGGTCGGAAGTTTATTGCTAGGATTTATGATCTTTGGTTTAGACGAAAAAGGATTGATTAACGAGAAATTAAAGTTATTCCTGGGTATAGGGTTCTGCGGAGGATTGACAACATTCTCAACTTTCTCTTATGAAACTTTTTATCTACTAAAAGACGCACAGTTTTTTCTCGCTTCATTAAATATTATGCTAAATGTTGTAACAACAATTCTTGGAATTTATTTAGCTTACATAATTGTGAGATAAAAATGAAAACAAATAGCAAAGCAAAATTATTAAGAATTTTTGTCGGTGAAACCGATAAGCATGGTCATGTCTCCTTATATGAAAAGATTGTTGTCGAAGCCCGAAAAATTAATCTCGCCGGAGCAACTGTTTATAAAGGGATAATGGGTTTTGGGAGCAATAGCAGAATACATACCGCAAAAGTATTAAGACTTTCCGAAGACTTACCTTTAGTCATAGAAATTGTTGATACCGAAGAAAAAATTAATTCGTTTATTCCGATAGTTGAGAAAATAATTAAAGAGTCAAATGCCGGCGGCTTGATTACAATTGAAGCAGCAGAGATAATTAAATATACATCAACTACTTAATTTTACTATGACAAAAAAGGTTTTACTTCTCTTAACATTTTTATTCGTACAGACGTTAGCTCAAAATAAATATGATTTTAATCAATTTGTTGATGAAGGAAAGGAATATTTTAGTTCACCGTTAAGCTGGCAGGCAAAAGATTTTTTATATCTCGGGCTAACAGTTGGAGTAACCTTCGGCGCTATGCAGTTTGATAATACCATTAAAGATTTTACACAATCAGATAAGCTTCAAGATTCACCACCACATATATTAATCGGAAGAATTTATGGCGAACCTGTTACACCTCTAGTGCTAAGTTCATATTTTATTATTAACGGAAATTCTACCGGAAATCGTTATCAAAAAAAACTGGGTTTTGAAATAATACAATCTACATTGTTTGCGGCGGCAACAACTCAAATTCTTAAGTCACTTTTAGGTAGAGAACGACCGAGATCAACTGATGATAAATATAATTTTACCGGACCGATTTTATACAATAACGATTTCTTTTCTTTACCATCGGGTCATACTACAATTGCATTTGCCATTTCAACCGTATTATCAGCTAACAGCAGTTCGGATTTACTTAAAATAGCATCTTTTATTCCGGCAATTCTCACGGCATATTCGAGGATTTATGAAAACCAACATTGGTTTTCAGACGTTGTTTTAGGTGGTATAATCGGATTTACTGCCGCAAAGTTTTTTGTTGATCAGCATAGTGAAAAGGAATTTATAGGAAATTCAACTCCATCACCCATCTTTTCACTTTCCATCCCATTATAATTAATTCTTGATAACACACTTCGGTCGAATGAATTTTTGGACTACCGTTCACGTTAGTGTATGTGGCATAACTGTGATTCTGAATGTAGCGGAACGGAATGAATGCAAAAGGTATAGCTATGCAAGAATCTCATTAGGGATAAATTGATATTCACAGTAATGTTCAAATGAGATTCCTCACTTACCACAAAACGGTGCGTTCGGAATGACAGTTTATGAGTTTTGCATCAATGTCAAAAAGTCGGGGCAAAAAAACTTAAGCATGAGAGTCCTTATAATAAAGTAATTTGGTTTACAAACATCTTTATCGGCTCGATAATCCCCTTGCTTCAACAAAATTATCTGATTAGATTGTATCAAAAAGGAGGATGAAATGAGACGGATATTAGTCCCAATTGATTTTTCCGATGCAACAAAAAAAATAATTGAACAAGCAATAAAATATGCAAAATCTTTAGGTGGTGAAATAAGATTGCTGCATGTTGCAGCTCCTGAACCGGAATTTATTGGTGATGAAGTCGGCCCCAAAGTTTTGAGAGATCAAAAAGCAAAAAGATTGCGAGATCAGCATAAGAAAATTCAAAAGTTAGCCGGAAACATTGAAAAGGAAGGAATAAAAACCACACCATTACTTGTTCAGGGAGTTACGGTCGATGAGATTATAAAAGAAAGTAAAAAATTTAACGCAAGCATTATAATAATGGGAAGTCATGGACATGGCGCGATGTACAATTTATTGATGGGTTCTGTTATTGAAGGAGTTATTCGCACAAGTAAAATTCCGGTACTTGTCATTCCGGTGAAGTCAAAATAATCGCTAGTAATTGATAGCTATTCTTAAATCGCTCCTATAATTTTCGAAAAAATTAATAGCATGCATAATTGCGGGTAATACCGATGAATAATGATTACCGCCATCAATTGTAATTAGTTGAACATTTGTTGCACCGTTTGCTTCCCAATTTTCTTTAGCAGTGATTGCGTTTTGATAGGGTACAAAAGTATCTGCATTTCCATGAACAATTAACACCGGTGCTTGAGGTCCCCAGTTCAATAAACTATTATTTATTAACACAGTTGTCATTAAACTTTCAGTACCATTTTTAATTGCATCCAATAAACTAGGAGTAAACAATTCCGAAAGTTTACCCGGTAAATGATCATCTATTTCATCTGTTGTAAGTGATCCGTTGAATAAATCCGGAATTGTAAGGTGATAAGGAGCTTGGAAAAAATCCGAAAGATTATTCCAACCATAAACAGTAGAATACGCATGCGTTAAAAATGCGAGGAATGACGGCTTATCATAATTATCATTCGACACAATATATTGAGCGGTACCCATCAAATCATGTGCACCGGCCATCGGTGCCGAAGCAGTAACTTTAAATTCATTAAATAATTCCGTTTCCATTTTTTTATGAACCGCCATTGTTGTGTAACCACCCTGTGAATAACCACCCAAAAATAGATCACCATTTAAGGCAATTGATTTTTCATTTGCAAATTTCTTCACAGCTCGAATAAAATCAATAACCGTGTTGGCATTTACATCAGCAATGTGGTAAGGATGAACTAAGGCAGAGTATCCAAGTCCAAGCATATCGGCAGAGACAGCCACGTATCCAAGTGCACCGGATAGTAATGCATCAAAACTTGAAAGCGGGTTTATAGATCCTACGTTATTCTTTTTTGATTGTGTACCATGATGAAGACTTATCAGCGGGAAAAAATTGCCGCTAGTAGAAGGAATAACAAATAATCCGGAAGCATCGGTTGGATTGCCAGTATGATCTATAGTTCTATATAAAACAGAGTAATACTTAATGTCATTTTTTAATTC
Source organism: Ignavibacteriales bacterium (assembly GCA_003599395.1). GTDB lineage: Bacteria > Bacteroidota > Ignavibacteria > Ignavibacteriales > Melioribacteraceae > SURF-28. The sequence continues at coordinate 8,501 of QZJX01000102.1, forward strand.
AATATCAAAGTCATTTGAGCCGGCAAATGTGGATATCAAATTTTCTAATTCTTCTAAACTGACTTCTTTTTCAGAAATGATTTCAACTATCTCTCCACGTTCGTATGTCTCAATTGGATCAGTTTCGACCGAATTATTATTGCAAGATAGAAGAAATAGTGATATAAAAATTAAGAGGATCGTTGTAATAGATTTCATTTTATACTTTCATTTAATTTCATGGCAAGTATAAGAAAAAGTAAAAACAAAGCAATGCAAGGTACATACAAAAAAATCCCGCTAAACAGCGGGATTTTTATAATTCACATTTCTCTTAATACGTCTTATAATTCTTTCAACTCATTAACTAATTTAACAACTGCATTTTTTGCATCACCAAAATACATTAATGTGTTATCAAGATAGAATAATTCATTATCAATACCGGCATAACCAACGTTCATAGATCGTTTATTAACAATCACTGTCTTAGCATAGTCAACATTTAATATTGGCATACCGAAAATCGGTGAATTTTTATCATGACGGGCGGCTGGGTTAACAACATCGTTAGCGCCAATAACCAAAACAACATCTGTATTTGGGAAGTCATCATTAATATCTTCAAGTGCATAAAGTTTATCATACGAAACTTGAGCTTCAGCAAGAAGTACGTTCATATGACCGGGCATTCTACCGGCAACAGGGTGAATTGCAAATCTGACGTTAATTCCTTTTGCTTCTAAAGCATTTGCGAGATCACGAATCGCGTGTTGTGCTTGGGCGACTGCCATTCCATATCCGGGTACAATAACTACATTACTAGCAGAATCAAACAACATTGCAAGTTCTTCCGAATCAATTGATTTATGTGGTTTTTGTGTGCCGTCACCTACCGCAGCTCCACCACTTCCGGCAGATTCCCAACCACCAAGAACAACGTTCATTAAGGAACGATTCATTCCTTTACACATAATTATAGTAAGAATAATTCCGGAAGCACCGACTAACGCACCGGCAATAATTAACATGTTATTGTTAATTACAAATCCGGTCATAGATGCTGCAATACCGGAGTATGAATTCAGTAATGAAATTGCGACCGGCATATCGGCACCACCGATAGGTAACACAAGTAATACTCCGAGAATTAATGATACAGCAACAATTCCAATTAACAATTCAACACTCGATTGATCGATTACAAGGAAGACACCGGCAACAATTACGGCAACAAAGAGAAGAACGTTTATTGGATTCTGCAAAGGATACTTAACAACTTTACCCGTTACAATACCTTGTAATTTTCCGAATGCAATAAACGAACCGGTGAAAGTAACTGCACCGATTAATATGGAAAGTACAATTGTTATTATAATATTGATTTCGAAATTTGGTGTCTCAACTTTGTAATATTCACCAAGTGCAACAACAGCTGATGCACCGCCACCAAATCCGTTTAGTAAACCAACCATCTGAGGCATACCAGTCATCTGAACTTTTGTAGCCATAACTGAACCGATTAGAGAACCTACACCTAGGCCTGCGATAATCCACTCATAAGTTATAATCATATGATCGAAAAGTGTAATCACAACGGCGAGAAGCATGCCAATTGAAGAGAGCATGTTTCCTTGTCGTGCTGTCTTAGGAGATCCTAGTTTTTTAATACCGAAAATAAACAGTATTGAAGCAATCAAATAAATTATATAAGATACTATTAGCATGTGATATCTCTCATTTCTTTTTGAACATTTTGAGCATTCTATCGGTTACTAGGTAGCCTCCAACAACGTTGATAGTAGCAAAAATGAGAGCAACCAAACCGAGTATTGTGCTTAACATATTTTGTCCCTCACCTGCAACTATTAACGCACCCACAATAGTGATACCGGAAATAGCATTTGAACCGGACATCAGAGGTGTGTGTAATGTTGGGGGAACTTTTGTTATCAACTCAAACCCGACAAATATTGCAAGCACAAAAACATAAATCTGCATTATCAGAGCGAGTAAATCCATTGTCTATTCCTTCTATTTAATTCAATTTTTTATCAATCAATTACTGTAAAAGCGCTTTCGTTCTTTCTTGAACAACTTCACCATTATATGATATAACCGAACCTTGAACTATTTCGTCTTCGAAGTTAAGCTCAACATTACCTTCTTTGCTGATGTGTTCCAGCAATGCTTGTATATTTTTTGCATAAACATCACTCGAATGTGTAGGAACTAAGCTTGGTAAGTTAGGTTCACCAATAATTATTACACCATGCTTTTTAACTGTTTTACCTTTTTCACTTACCTCACAATTACCACCAAATTCAACAGCCATATCAAGAACCACTGAACCGGGTCGCATATTTTTAACCATGTCTTCGGTAACAAGCACAGGAGCTTTTTTGCCGGGAACCAGTGCAGTTGTAATAACTATGTCAGCATTAGTAACATGCTTAAAGATCAGGTCTTTTTGTTTTTGAAGAAATTCAGCAGAAGCTTCTTTAGCATAACCACCGGCATCCTGCATATCCTCTGCGCCTTCAACTTCTATAAATTTACCGCCAAGTGATTGAACTTCTTCTTTAACTGCTGCACGTATATCAGATACTTCGACAACAGCACCGAGACGTTTTGCCGTTCCGAGTGCTTGAAGTCCGGCGACACCAGCACCCATGATAACTACTTTTGCCGGGGAGATAGTACCAGCGGCTGTCATCATCAGTGGGAAAATTTTACCGAGTGAATTTGCGCACATAATAACGGCTTTGTATCCGGCTATGTTCGCTTGTGAACTTAACGCGTCCATTTTTTGCGCAAGTGTTGTTCGCGGAATTGCATCCATTGAGATCGTGTTAATTTTTTTCTCCGCACATTTCTTTGCTAATTCCGGGTAGTTCAATGAATAAAGGAATGTTATTAATATTGTTCCTTCTTTCATTAAGTCGAGTTCATGTTTTCCTTCTTCGGGATGATCCATTGGTCTCTGAACCTTTGCTATGATATCCGCAGAAGCATACAACTCGGTTAACTTATCATACAATTTAGCCCCGGCTTTTTCATACTGATCATCAGTATAACCGGCATTTAATCCGGCACCTTTTTGAACATGTACTTGAAAATTTTTTTTGATCAGTTTTGAAGCGACATCGGGTGTAATCCCGACACGATTTTCACCGGGGAGGATTTCTTTAGGAACTGCTATAACCACAACACCTCTCCTTTTGTATTTTGATTTATTTTATAAATTTACGAATAATCGCACCTTTTTGTCAAATTAAAATAAGATTATGTGGTTTTATCGATCATTATTTTAATTGCTGAATTCAATAAGCCTATTAAAACTTTGGGAATAGATAAGAATTAAAAGAATTTCAAGATAAAGAAGATATTTCTATTCTTTCTTTATGTCGTCAGTATCAATTTTTTACATCGCGAGTTTCTACATTAATCATCTGCTCAAATTCTTCTAATTTGTAGCCTGATTTTATGGAAATTTCCTTTAAATATTGGTTCACGTAAAAAATATTTCTTGTTCTAATCAAAATCTCATCAGATGAGAGCTTTGATTTATTAAAAGATATTAATTCAATTGAGGAACACCAATCGATTAATTCTTCAAAATTTTCCTTGCTGTAGTACCAAATACCTTCATGAAAATTAACTCCCAGATAAGTTTTAACATAATCATCATTCAAAAATTTAGTAAACTCTTTCGCTTTATGTTTCTTTAAGAATTCTTTAAGCTCTGTATTCTCTTTTGTGATTTCAAATTCTTGCGGCGCCTCATCTGATTGGAATACATTGCAGCAATGGTCTGTTAGAATATTTAATAATGTCATCTCGGAAAATATCTCATGTTCTCCCCTTCCTAAATGTTGAAGAATATCATGCAGAGGAATATCAAGTAAGAGCGCATGCTCAAAATTATCTTTATTAACTTCACCGGTTTCACTAAAAAATTCCTTAACAGAAATTATTACCGCATATAGCAAATAGATAACTGAAGTTTCGTTATAATTTGACGAATCAGATAGCCGGAATACTTCTTTGAAACCTTTGTATTTGATGCTCTCTTTTACGGATAAAAATTCTGCTAATAATTGATTAATTGTTTTTACATTTATTATTGATTTTTCAAATTTTGTGATAGATTTATCATCCTTATCAATATTGTAAAATTGTCTTATCTCATTGATCAGTTTTTCAAACTCGGAAGTAACTTTTGCTTTTTCCTCGGATTCAAAAAGAATATTCACATTGACAAATTCTTTAACCATCTCAGACGTAAAAATATTTCTCATGGCAGAATGAATCGGATTGAATCTAAGCTCGTTTAATTTTCTATTAATATTAGGAACTCCTTTGTTCCCTATTACTTCATAAAGTTTTCGATATTCACCTGCTGTGTCATATACCTCTACAAAATTCATGAATACTTTATACTTGAATGCACCAAGCTCAACTCGCCATCCGTTATATACAATTTCATGTCCCGATATTATATACTCGAGATTAGCAATGCAATCCTTGTAAATATAGAAGTAATTCTGTTCAGCCTTAATGGCAAGTACCTCATAAATTTTTCTGGTCTCCGGATTTTTGTTTCCACCCTTACTCACAAGTTTTGGAGCAGAGTCATAAATTACCCCGGCAGCATTTTCAAATTTATTATTAAACAACACTAACGCTTTCTCATCACTAGTAGAATTTACATATGCAAATACGTTTTCGTTAATTCCACCGTGAGGTTTATGTAAATCAAAAATCCAGAAATTTTCTACTTCACTAAAAACATATCTTTTCCTCATTAATGAAAAAATTTCTCTTTCATGTCTATCAACCAACCATTGATTCGGAGTTTCATTATAATAAGCACGTTTATATTCCATACCGTATTTTTCCGTGTAACCTTCAACTTGTCCGTGACCGAACATTGGTAATCCAGGCAAAGTTATCATTAATGTCAGCACACCGAAATATTTATCATCTGTCCCGAATTGTTTAATTGCAGTTTCTTCATCGGGATTGCTCATAAAATTTACATAACGTTTCAGAATCTCAGGTTCAAACTCTAAAGTATTTGTTATTAAATCACGGTATTTATCATTCTCTTCTTTCATCATCATGTGCATAAACGCAGAGTTATAGACTCGATGCATACCAAGCGAACGAACAAAATATCCTTCCATCAACCAAAATGCTTCCGCAAGAAGAAGCGTTTCCGGCATTTCTTTATTAAACCGTTCAACAACCTCTCGCCAAAATTCATTAGGAAATTGTTTATCGAATTCGGCACGCGTCATAGCATGATCAGCACGGGAAGGAATATCTCCTCCGGTGCCTGGCTGCGGAAACCATAGTCTTTGATAATGTTTTTTCGTAAGAGTCATCGCCGCATCAAAACGAATGATTGAAAACTTTCTTGCGACATCAAATATTTTTTGAATTACTGCTTCGCGTACTTCAGGTTTCATCATATTTAATTGAGCAGTATCATTCCATGGCATACTAGTTCCATCATTACCATGATATAAATAACTCACTTTTCCATTTCTGTTATCTATTCTTTGAAACACAACAGATGCGTCACGACGTTCATAGTAACCATCTTCAATTCTTATTTGGTAATCCTGATCTTCGGAAAGATTTGGTCCGTTGAAAGTATAATTTGGGAAAGGTGGTTGATCCGATTGGATAAAATAATCGGGACGATGTTTTACCCAATCACTTACAATTCCGGTATGATTTGGCACCATGTCACTTGCAAGTCTAAGTCCTCTTGCTTTTGCTCTTTCATTTAAATTATTGTAGGCGTCATCACCACCAAGGTCATAAGCAATATGGTAATCATAAAGTGAATATGCTGAAGCTACAGCATCAATATTTCCCATTATGTGTTTTATCTTTTTAGAAGCGGGACTTCTTTCCCAAATTCCGATAAGCCAAAGACCATTAAAATTCCAGCGTGCTAGTTGATCAAGTTCTTCATCCGGTACTTGATCCAAACGTTTAATTTCTTTCTTATATTTTTTAGAAAGCTGGTCGAGCCAGACAAATGCATTCTTTGCCATCAAAATTACATTTGGCATCCAAGGGATATCCTTAGTGAAATTTTCCGGCTCTTCATAAAAATTATCCACATCCTTAGCATATTGATATTTAGATTTCCCAATCATCAAAAAATCTGCATCATCCATTCCACCTTTATATTTTGGAACAACGGTTGGCGCTCCACCACCACCTCCAAAACTTTCAAAGCGGATATCTTCCTTCATTAGATCTTTACTTGAAAGAACACGGTTGGTAAATTTCTCTTTTAGAATGACTCCCCATTTTTGTATTACAAAATCAAGTTGAGCTTCTAAATTTTCCGGGTTGTTATCAATAGGTGTTTTAAATAATGTAAAGATATCTTGGTTATCGGGACCGAAAGGTTTTTCATTTTTGAAAAACTTATGCAATTCGAAAATTGTTTTATAAAATAAATCTTTATTTGAGAAATAATTTGAATCGAAGAATTCTTTCAACTTTTTGTTTGCGGGGTTATAATCAGCAAAATAAAGAATGAACATTTCTTCTAAAGCAATCTCAGCATTCGATCTCTCTTCAGTAAATGTATTCAGGTATTCATGAACTGTTGATTTACCTTTATAAACATCCGTCGGTGGGAATAATGAGACAAATTCGGATAAAATTTTATTGAACGATTCTTCGCTTAAGTTTTTGTTCAATTCGACTAAAGCTTTCTTAAATACACCGGGATTTACATTTACTTCATATTCTCTCAGGATAAAGTGATAAATCTCATCAAGTAAACCCATTGCGTTTATATAACCGGGAGTAATTTTATCTTTGTCTAATCTTCTTAGATTAATCTTCTGAACTAGGCTTCGAACATCGGCAAAGTTTGCAATTATGATATTGCCGTTGGTTGAAAAAAGTGAATCTTCAATAGCATATTTCTTTCGGATTTCTTTTGCAATGTGAAACTCGTAGATAACATTGTTAACAATATTACAATTCATCAATCTTAATTTCTCGATTAATATCTGCATCAAAATCTCCGGTTAAGAATTTTTGTTTCGATAGTTCAATATAGTTAAATAAGAGAATTAATTGAATTAGTCAAATTAATAACTCTTAATCGTGATCTTACTTTTAATTAGAAACCGATAAATCGGTTATGGGTGTTTGGTTGGTTGTCAAAAACCCACGGATAAATCCGTGGGTTAATGATATAATTAACACATACTTACCATTAACCAATGGCTTTAGCCATTGGTGGTAATAAATCCAACCACCAAAACTCATCTAACGGTTTCAACCGTTTTAGTTTTTACTTATATTAAAATAAAAAGGGTGAACTTATGTCTGTCCGCTCATACACAAAAGTCTGGTTGCATCTAATTTGGGGAACACAGAAAAGGGAAAAATCTCTCGTCGGTAAAGAATTAAGAAAAAATCTATCAAATTTCTTTCATAACTATTCGAAAGAAAAAGAAATCTATATGAAGGTAAACTATGTTAACTCCGACCACGTTCACGCATTAATTGATCTGCCTACCGATAAAAAACAATTGCAGATACGTTGCATCTCCTAAAAGGTGCTTCATCAAATTGGATAAATAAGCAAATCAACTTCAAATTTGCTTGGGCTAAGGGATATGCGGCTTTCTCGGTCTCGGAATCCAATCTTAAGAAAGTGGTTGATTACATCTTGAATCAAGAAGAACATCACAGAGTTAAGAGTTTTGCAGAAGAGTATGAGGAGTTTCTGCAGAAACACAATGTTGTGGTAAACCGATGAATCGGTTTTGGGAATATCGAGGTAATTGCTCCTGTCCCACGAATTAATTCGTGGGTTAATAAAAAATCTTCAGTCCACCTTCCCATTAACCAATGGCTTTAGCCATTGGGGCAAGATAACCCTAAATCCGCCATAACGGTTTTAATCGTTTTTCTATTCCAAAACACAAATTGAAATTCCCTATCTATTAAGGTATATTTTTGGTTTGAATTTATTTGAAGCGTTATGTCCGTAACTCCATTAATGACTCAATATTACAAGATTAAGGAGAAGAATCCCGATACTATTTTGCTTTTTCGTGTCGGAGATTTTTTTGAAACATTTGAAGAAGATGCAAAGCTAGCTTCAAAAGTATTGGGCATAACCTTAACCAAAAGAGCAAACGGTGCTGCCGGAGAAGTTCCTCTTGCCGGGTTTCCCCATCATGCAATTGATACTTACTTACCCAAACTTGTCAGATCGGGTTACAGAGTTGCGGTTTGTGAACAAGTTGAAGATCCGAAATTTGCTAAAGGAATAGTTAGGCGTGATGTTGTGGAAGTCGTTACACCCGGAGTCGCTCTTTCGGATAAATTACTCGATCACAAAAAAAATAATTATCTGCTTGCCATATACTTAAAAAGCGATATCGTCGGACTTTCATTCTGCGATATTTCCACAGGAGAATTTTTTGCTTATGAAGTTCATCAACGAGAACTTGTTAATCAATTTGGTTTAATAAGTCCCGCAGAAATTTTGATTTCAAAGAAACAAAAAACAATTATCGAACCGATTATAGAAAAAGCTACTAACTCGGTCAGAGTAACCAAAATTGACGATTGGATTTTTAATTACGATTATGCAAATGACATTTTACGAGATCAATTCAACACGAAAACGTTAAAAGGATTCGGAATTGAAAATCTTGATGCCGGTTTAATTGCTGCCGGCGGAGTTCTTAATTATTTGCGCGATACACAACGAGCAAATTTAACTCATATCAATAAAATTGCTCTCTATAATCCTTCCGATTATATGCAATTGGATTATTCCACAAAGCGAAATCTCGAAATAACTTTCACTATGCAGGAAGGAACCCGCGAAGGTTCTTTAATATCTATTCTTGATAAAACCGAAACGGCAATGGGCGGAAGAATGTTGAAGAAGTGGATATCCGCTCCACTAAGAAGACTTGAACCAATATTACAAAGACAAGAATGCGTCACTGAATTTTTTGAAAATAAAACTTTGAGAAAAAATCTACAGAATGAATTCAAAGAAATCGGAGATTTGGAAAGACTCATTTCAAGAATTTGTACCGGTAGAGCAACTCCAAGAGAAATCGTACACGTAAAACTTTCTCTTAAAAAAATCCCATTAGTAAAGCAGCTTTTAGATCAAGCCGGCTCAAAAACGATTAAAGCGATAAATGAGAAGCTGATTGATTTAGAAAACCTCATCGAAAAAATTGAAACATCAATAAATGACGAACCACCATTAAGTATCGTGGACGGTGGTGTTATTCGTAAAGGTTTTTCGCTTGAACTTGATGAACTTCGTGATCTTTCGACAAATGCAAAAAGTTGGATTGCAAATCTTCAAAAAACCGAACGAGAAAGAACCGGAATTTCTTCTCTGAAAGTTAGTTTCAATAAAGTATTTGGTTATTACATTGAGATAAGCAACGCACACAAGGATAAGATTCCGGATAATTATATAAGAAAGCAAACGTTGGTAAACAGTGAGCGTTATATAACTCCGGACTTAAAGGATTACGAAGATAGAGTACTTAACGCGCAAGAAAATATATTAAAATTAGAATCAACCCTTTTTGATCAGATCAGGAAAGAAGTTGCACTTGAGACTGAGAGAATCCAATTAAACGCAAATTTAATTGCAATGCTTGATTGCTATTTATCATTTGCCGAGTGCGCAGAGCAGTATAATTATGTAAAACCCACTATTTATGATTCGGATGAATTAGATATTAAAAATGGTAGGCATCCGGTTGTTGAAAGAATTTTACCTCCGGGTGAAAAATTCACACCAAATAATTGTCGCTTGAGTAATAGCGATAACCAGATTATTATTTTAACCGGGCCCAATATGGCGGGCAAATCGGTATATCTTCGTCAAGTTGGATTAATAGTATTGTTAGCCCAGATTGGCTCGTACATTCCGGCAAAAGAAGCTAAAATTGGTTTGGTTGATAGAATTTTTACACGTGTAGGAGCTAGTGATAATATAGCTGCCGGAGAAAGTACATTCCTTGTAGAAATGCAAGAAGCAGCAAATATTCTTAACCATGCAACCGATAAAAGTTTAATTTTATTAGATGAGATCGGACGAGGGACCAGCACATTTGATGGAATTTCCATCGCATGGGCAATAACTGAATACATTCATGAAAATCCAAATGTATCCGCAAAAACTTTATTCGCTACACATTACCATGAATTGAATGAAATGGCATCGATTTTCCCTCGAATAAAAAATTATAAAGTTGAAGTAAGAGAATACGACGATAAAGTAATCTTCCTACATAAAGTTTCTCAAGGCGGAGCAGATCATAGTTACGGAATACAAGTAGCACAAATGGCGGGACTTCCGGAATTTGTTACAAAACGGGCAAAAGAAATTTTATTCAATTTGGAAGACAAAGAATTAACTCCTTATGAAATTAAGAAAGCAAAACTTGCAAAATTTAAAAATCATGACGAAATGCAAATAAGCATGTTTGAAGTAAAAGATGATAAACTTCGGCAAGAAATTTCGAATATGCAGCTTGAAGGACTTACTCCCCTTGACGCATTAAACAAATTAAACGAACTACAGAAAAAAATTAAGGATAATAAATAACGTATGAAAATCTTAAGCAAAATTGTTTTACTTGTAACAGTATTATTAATAATCTCTGCTTGTAAGGAAGAAGAAAAACGAGTGCTGACACCGGAAGAAATAAAGTACAGTGAACAAATCGCTCATATTAGAGAGCAGCACAATATCTATATGAAAACAAATCCAAATTCACCTTTTAATTACAAAGGTAAAGTTGAATTTTATCCTTTAAATTATTTCGAACCGGATATGCGCTATATTTATAATAGCAAACTTTATCAGTATGATACTAAAGATACAGTCGTTGTCTTTGGAACAAAAGGTGAAGAAAGAGAATTTGTTAGATACGGTTATTTCAATATTGAACACGAAAATGAAGTTTATAAATTGAATGTGTATCAAGGTTATGAAGAAGAGATCGGTGTTTATTATAGTGTTTGGTTCACCGATGAGACTACCAATGACGAAACATATGGTGTAGGTCGTTATTTAAATGTGAGAATTGTTAACGATCCGGAGAATACTTATACGATAGATTTTAATGCTGCGTATAATCCGTATTGTGCTTATAGTAAAGAGTATTCATGTGCAATACCTCGTAAGGAAGATCATATTGGTTTCGCTATTAAAGCGGGCGAGAAAAAATTTCATGATTAATTTTGGAGAATTAAAGTGGTAGTAATTATAGAACCTAATGCAACCGAAGAACAAATTCAGAATGTAATTTCACATTTAGAAGAGTATGGATTTCAAATTCATAAGTCAGTCGGTGTTCAAAGCACAATAATTGGTGCGATCGGTGTAAAACCAGATTTCGATACACGTAAAATAAAAATACTAGATGGTGTTGCGGATGTTTATCGTGTTACTGCTCCATTCAAGTTAGCTAGTAGAAATTTTCGTGAAGTTGATACCGTCATTGATATCAAGGGTATCAAAATCGGGGGAAACAATTTAGCGATAATGGCGGGACCCTGTTCAATCGAAAGTGAAGAACAGATGTTTAAACTTGCCGAAATAGTAGCAAAATCAGGTGCAAAAATTTTGCGCGGCGGTGCCTTTAAACCAAGAACATCGCCATACTCTTTTCAAGGAATGGGAGAAGAAGGGTTAAAACTTATTCGTAAAGCTGCAGACGAATTCGGTCTTCTTGTTATAACCGAAGTAATGGAAATTGCACAAATTGATATTATCGGAAAATACACTGACATCTATCAAGTTGGTGCAAGAAACATGCAGAACTTTCCGTTATTAAGAGAACTTGGTGCAACCAAAATTCCAATAATGTTGAAACGCGGTTTATCGGCAACAATAGAAGAATGGTTAATGTCCGCTGAATACATTTTGGCAAACGGAAATCCAAATGTAATACTATGTGAGCGCGGGATCAGAACTTTTGAAACTTATACACGCAATACATTTGATTTATCAGCAATCCCCGTTGTTCATAAAAAAAGTCATTTACCGGTAATTGCCGATCCCTCCCATGCAACAGGTTATCGTGATCAAGTGCCGCCAATGGCTAGAGCCGCCGTTGCTGCCGGGGCAGATGGACTAATGATTGAAATTCATCATGATCCGGAACATGCTTTTTCAGATGGACCGCAAGCGCTATTACCGGATACATACTTAAAATTAATTGATGAATTGAAAACTATTGCAAACGCAATCGGAAGGGATATTAACTAAATTTTAAACTGTCACTTCCGCGAAAGTGGGAGTTTTCTTTCCACACTAGATTCACAGTTAAATTATGCGAGAATGACATTTTGTTAGATGGAAAAGACAATAAATAAAATATCTATTATAGGCTTGGGACTTATCGGCGGATCGATAGCAAAAGCATTGAAGAAAAGTAACCTTCAATTGCAACTATATGCTTTCGATAAGAAGGATGTTCTTGATGCAGCATTAGAAGAAAAAGTTATCGACAAGCAGCATTCTTCAATAAAGGATTCAGTTGAATCTGATTTAATTTTTTTGTGCTTACCGGTTGAACTCTCTTTAGAATATCTTATTCAACTAGCACCACTTTTAATAACCGGACAAATTATCACTGATGTTTCAGGTGTAAAAGGGATTTTCCAAGAAGAATGGAGTAAACTCAATTCTAAAGGACTCTACATCGGTGGACATCCAATGACCGGCAAAGAAAAAGGCGGTTATGAAAATTCTGATCCACTTCTTTTTGAAAATTCAGTTTACATTTTATCAAATAAGGAAATAGAAAATTCACAATTCACAAGATTTACAAGAGTAATTAAATCTCTTGGAGCAAGTATTACTCTTCTCGATCCGTTTCTTCATGATAAAGTTGTTGCATACGTTAGTCATTTGCCGCAGTTATTATCAATTTCTTTAGTTAATACTTCGGCAAAAAAAGAAGACGATATTAACTTTAGTAATTTTGCCGCCGGTGGTTTTCGGGATATGACTAGGATTGCCGCAAGTGATTTTTCAATTTGGGAAAAGATTATTCAATTCAATAAAAAAGAAATTACAAATGCAATTGAATCTCTTAAAAATGAGTTGAATACCTTAGAGGAATTTGTAATCAAAGATAATTATTCATTACTCGCTGATAAATTCGAAGCATCAAGAAAAAAACGAGATGAGATCCCGAAAAACACAAAAGGTTTTTTAACTCCGCTTCATGATTTATTTGTTTTTGTAAGAGATGAGCCCGGAGTTATAAGTAAAATTTCTACAGCACTTTTCAATAATAGCATTAACATAAAAGATATCGAACTTCTGAAAATAAGAGAAGGAACCGGTGGTACTTTTCGATTATCTTTTAATTCTATAGAAGATGTAAAAAGAGCCGGAGAAATTATTAAACGAGAAGGATTTGAGATAAAGTAAAAAAGATTCCCGCAATTCTTAAAATTGCGGGAATCTCAATATTATTTATACAAGTTACTCCACCACTCCGATTGTCCTTTCAGATACTTATCAAAGTACGCAAGAATTGTTTTTGTCCATTTTGTTCGTTTATCGTAATCTAAAATCCAATGTTCTTGTTTATCAACTTCGATTAGTTCAACATCTTTCCCTAAAAGTTTTAATGCGACATACATCTGCATACTTTCACCCGGCGGCACGTTTGGATCTATGCTGCCATGCAGCAATAATAAAGGAGTTGTAATTTTATCAGCATTGAACAATGGACTTTTATCGACGTATTCCCCTCTTGCATTCCAAGGGAAACTCTCGGCCCCAGCAACTGCGTTATACAAATATCCCCAGTGACCAACTCCCCAATAACTCGTTAAATTACTAATTCCGGCGTGAGAAATAGCAGCAGAAAAAATATCTGTTTTGGTAATAATATTCATGGTAAGAAATCCGCCGTAGGAAGCGCCAATACAACCAACTCTATCGGGATCAACAAATTTATGTTCTGTCAAGAATTTTTGAGTTCCTTCGATAACTTCTTGCGCGGTTGTTGCTCCCCAATCATTAACATGTTTTGCAGAGAATTCCGCACCAAATCCTGTTGCACCGCTTGGCTGCAAAATGTAAACGATGTATCCATTAGCTGTATAAATATTTTTGGGATAACGACCACCAAAATCTCTTCCGACCGGACTTGTCCCGCCATAGTAGTTAACAATCATTGGATATTTTTTATTTGAATCAAAGTTTGGCGGAAAATAAACTCTTCCTTTGATTTTTTGTCCTGAACTAGCAGTAAAATCCCAATCTTTGATTTCACCGAGTTTAATATTTACATATTCCGTTTCTTCAGGGAACATAAATAAATCTATCTCCCCAGTTAAGAGATCCATCTTATAGACTTTTTCAGGAATCACAGAACTTGATGCTCTAAAAATCGCTGTCTTAAAATTTTCCGAATAATCAATTTCGGCAATTGATTCAACATTAAGATCAATCATTTCATAATTACTTGAAGTAATATCATATCTATATAGATGTTCATAAGATTCATCCGTTGTGACGAAATAAATTACATTATTTTTGCCATCCCATTCGGCACTACTAATCTGAGGTTTGAAATTTTTTGTGATAGCATCTACTTTTTTCGATTCAATATTATATATATATGCTTGCGTATCATAATCATTCGGGATAATCTCTTTCGATAGAGAATTGCCGACTTCACCAAATGTTGAAGAACCACCTAATATTAATAATTGCTTGCTGTCAGGTGACCACGCAACAGATGACGCAAAATAAAGTGACAAGATTGAATCGGCTTTCATTGTTTCAAGATCCAAAATATGATAATCGGTTCGGCTATATGGACGTTGAGATTCACCATAATATGTTTTGGAGAAAAGCAGTTTCTTGGAGTCAGGACTAATCTCAACAAAACTCTGATTCATATCTGCCGGAATTAAAAGTTCGCTCATTTTACTTTTTACGAACAATCTATAGATCGATGTCTTGTCTCTAAAACTGCTCCACCTGTCTTCGGGATATTCATATTTTTTGAAGTTAGGATCGGATTGTTTTGAAGATTCATTTACAGTATAAATAATATAATCTCCGTTAGACGACCAAGTAAATCCGGATAGATTACTAACATCTTGTATTAATGCTTCAGTTGTTCCATTCGAGATGCTAATATTCCAAATAGTTTTTTTATCGCCGTTAGTTGAAGTGTAGGCAAATGATTTTGAATCGGGAGCCCAATCAACTTCAGGAATACTTATACTACCTTTAAAAGTCCAAACCAAACTTCCGTTATCAACATTTCTAAGTTCGATCCAATTTTCATACGCATCTTTTAGTTTATTCCTCTCTCTAACCTTTAGGGCAACGTATTTACCATCAGGTGAAAGGGAAATGTCGGTTACATTTATATTATTAAGTAAATCGGAAATTGTAGTTGTACGAATCGGGTCTAAAGTTATGTTGACATTTTCTTTGTACTTTTTGTCAAAAATCAACTTACTATTTATTGACCAATCGGAATTGATGGTTGGGTCGATCAAAGTTTTTATCAATATAAAATGCTTGCCATTTTCAAGTTGAAGTGTTGTCTTAGATTTACCTGGTTCACATTTCCCATCTTTATTCTCATCGAATGTAGTTTTATCAGATATTTTATTTCCGTCCAAATAAATTGAGAACATATTACAAGAGTTGACTTCCAATTCAGTTTCTACGAAACGATCTGTTTCAACATAAAATCCCGAATAATAAATTGAAGCTGAATTTGATTTATCGAATGTTAGCTGTTCACCACTTTTTACTTTCCATTCTAAAGTTGAGTTTGCGTAAACGAATAATTTTTCATTTGCTTTAGGCCACCATTTAGCAACATCCATCTCCTGATAAAGTAATTTTTCGCTTGTAACTTTTTCTTCACCGGATGTTAACGTAACTTTAATAGGTCCAAATGTAAGAAAGCTGTCAATACTTAAGGTAAATTTTGAATCTTCGGCAAAAAGAATTGAAACTAGAAATAAGAACATAATAAATCGATTTTTTCTCACTAACATTACTACCTCATATTGATTATAATTGAGTCAAAACTAATTATTTTTTGTATTATAGAAAAATTCGATAAAAAGACATAATGCCTTAATTTATAATATCTTAGATATCTTGACATTAGAACATGGTTATACTATTTTCAACATCAAAATTTATTAATATATGCTCACAGAATTCGGAAAAATATTCATCTTCATTTTGCTCGCGGTTGGATTCGTTGGAATTGCACTTTTTGCCGCAAAATTGATTAGACCTGCCCGACCTACAAAAGAAAAGCTTCTTATTTATGAATGCGGTGAAAACATCGAAGGTTCACCTTGGGTAAAATTCAATATTAGATTTTATGTTGTGGCATTAATCTTTTTGATATTCGATGTTGAAGTTGTGCTTTTGTTCCCCTGGGCATTAGTCTATAAAGAATTTGGATTTTTTGGTTTCTGGGTTGGAATAATATTCTTATTAATCCTTACCCTCGGAATGGCTTATGAGTGGCGGAAAGGTGACTTGAACTGGGACCGCTCCAAACCTAACATTCCTGAACTTTCCAAAATTTTATCAAACAAAAAACAACAAGCAGAAGAACAAGTAAAGAAAGTAATAAGCTAAATATGGGTTTACTAGATCAAGAATTTTCAGATAGCAATATTGTAATTACTAAAGCAGAAGACTTGTTAAATTGGGCTCGTCTTTCATCTTTGTGGCAACTTGGATTCGGTTTAGCTTGCTGCGCAATTGAAATGATGGCAACATCTGCTTCTCATTATGATTTTGACAGATTTGGTGTAATTCCCCGCCCTTCCCCGCGTCAAAGTGATATCATTATTATTTCAGGTACAGTAACTTTAAAAATGGCTTTAAGAATCAAGCGTTTGTATGAACAAATGCCTGATCCTAAATATATTATTTCTATGGGAAGCTGTTCTAATTGCGGCGGACCATATTGGGAGCACGGCTATCATGTGTTAAAAGGAGTTGATAGAGTAATTCCGGTAGATGTTTACGTGCCCGGTTGTCCTCCTCGTCCCGAAGCTTTACTAGAAGGATTATTAAAATTACAAGAAAAAATTAGGACCGAATCTTTAAGCAAAAAATCTGCATGAAAAAAGCTGACGAAATTTTAGAATTACTAAAGAGTAACTTCCCTGATCTCCCAATAGAGATGGATTCAGAAACTCCAACCGAACCCATAATTTCCGTTCCACCTAAAGAAATTGATAAAATTGGCCTGTTCTTGAGAGATAATGAAGAACTATTATTTGATAGCTTAATGTGTCTCTCAGGTGTTGATGATGCTAATGGTGAAAAAATCAAAGAAGCAGATGAATCGGAATCAATTAAGGGCGGAACACTAAGTGTTTACTATCATTTACATTCAACTTCTTTGAAGCATAAAATCACCCTCAAAGTATCAACTGAAAGAGAAAGTCCGGAAGTTGAATCAGTTGAAGGAGTTTGGAAAACCGCTGATTGGCATGAACGCGAAGCTTATGATATGTTTGGGATAATATTCCTCAACCATCCGAATTTACAAAGAATTCTTATGCCGTATGATTGGGATGCAGGTTATCCACTTAGAAAAGATTACAAAAATCCTGAGTTTTATAAAGGTATGAAGGTTCCGTATTAATGGCTCTTAAAACTGAAGAAATGATATTAAATATGGGTCCTCAGCACCCTTCTACTCACGGTGTGTTGAGACTCGAGTTAATACTTAATGGCGAAGTTATCGTCGATGTCAAACCTCACGTTGGGTATTTGCACAGATGCTTCGAAAAACATTGTGAAGCAATGACATATCCTCAAGTTGTTCCCTATACCGATAGAATGGATTATCTTTCATCGATGTATAATAATTTTGGTTATGCAGTTGCAGTTGAAAGATTATTAGGAATTGAAGTCCCCGAACGCGTCGAGTATATTAGAGTGATAATGGGAGAACTTCAAAGAATTGCTTCTCACCTGGTTGCGGTTGGTACTTACGGTCTTGATATCGGTGCATTCACACCGTTCTTATATACCTTTAGAGATAGAGAAAGAATACTTAGTTTGTTTGAAATGACTTGCGGAGCTCGTTTACTTTACAATTACATTTGGGTCGGCGGCTTATCTCATGACCTGCATCCCGACTTTGTGAGATTGACTAGAGACTTTCTACAATACTTTAAGCCGAACATAAAAGAATTAAATAACTTACTTAGTTACAATAAAATTTTTATTGAAAGAACTGCTAATGTCGGAATTCTGCCACTCGATACGGCAATCAATTATGGAATGACTGGTCCAAACTTACGAGCCAGTGGTTTAGCATTCGATTTAAGAAGAGAAGACCCATATTCAATATATGATAGATTCGACTTTGATATTCCGGTCGGTAAAGGTACTCATGGCACTGTTGGTGATTGCTGGGACAGATATTATGTCCGCGTTCTTGAGATGGAACAAAGTATAAGAATAATTGAACAAGCATTAGACCAGTTACCCGAAGGAGACGTCACTTCTGCAATTCCTAAAAGAATTAAACCGCCAAAAGGAACAATTTATACAAGAGTTGAAAACCCCAGAGGTGAATTAGGATATTTTATTATAAGTGATGGTTCATTAAATCCTTTCCGCGTAAAAGTCAGAGGACCCTCTTTTGTCAGTTTAGAATTAATGGGAGAACTCTGCAAAGGTCATTTGGTTTCGGATGTGGTTGCGGTTCTTGGAAGCATTGATATAGTTCTTGGTGAGGTCGATCGATAATGTATGAACTATTAAAAAATATCTTTGGCAATGATGTTATTGCCTATATTATTGGCGGGGCATTACCACTGTTCGTTTTTATTCTCCCCTTTGCTCTTTTTGCAGTTTATCTTGAAAGAAAAGTCTCCGGATTTATGCAAGACCGTCTCGGACCAATGAGAACAGGTCCCTATGGTGTATTACAAACTATTGCAGATATTTTAAAACTCATTCAAAAAGAAGATATCACGGCTTCGGACACTGACAAAAAGTTTTTTAATCTAGCACCATATTTAACATTTGCCGGTAGTTATGCTGCCTTTGCAGCAATTCCTTTTTCCGGTATGTATATTGGCACCGGAGCAGAAGTAGGAATATTCTTCATTGTTGCAATTTCATCACTTGTTGTAGCCGGATTATTGATGGCAGGTTGGTCATCCAATAATAAATACTCATTACTCGGCGCAATGAGATCAGCTGCTCAGATAATCAGTTATGAAATCCCAACCGCACTAGTGATATTAACGATCGTAATGATTACCGGAACATTGAGCTTACATGAAATGACCGAAATGCAAACAGCATATTTCTGGAATTGGATGATCTTTGGTGGTGCAGGTTGGAGTGTTACAAAGTTTTTACTAATCCCGTTCATGTTAGTAGCATTTATAATTTTCTATATAAGTTCACTCGCAGAAGTTAACAGAACACCTTTTGATATTCCCGAAGCCGAGTCTGAGTTAGTTGCCGGTTATCATACAGAATATTCGGGCATGAAATTCGCAATGTTTTTCTTAGCGGAATATGCAAATATGTTTGCCGTTTCCGCAATTGCTGTAACAATTTTTCTGGGTGGTTATCAATCACCATTTGGTTATTTAGGCAATACACTAGGCTTAACATGGTTAGTTCCAATTGAACAACTTTTCTGGTTTACGTCAAAAGGGATTTTCTTTGTGTTTGTTCAGATGTGGCTTAGATGGACTTTGCCACGACTAAGAGTAGATCAATTAATGGCACTTTGCTGGAAATATTTAATACCATATGCTATTCTTAATTTAATAATTGTAGGAATCATCACGTTAATTTAATATGAAGCAATACCTAAAAAATACATGGGAAGGACTTTACACAGTTTTTGTGGGAATGAAAATTACATTCATGCATATGTTCACTCCTGCAGTAACAATTCAATATCCCGATGTTAAAGTTCCACTTCCCGAAAGAGTTAGAAATCGTTTGTATGTTAATATGGATGATTGCATAGGATGCGATCAATGCGCTCGTGCATGTCCGGTTGATTGTATAACAATCGAAACTGTAAAGTCACTTCCGGAAGAAGATCTCGGTAAAACATCCAACGGTAAAAAGAAAGCACTTTGGGTTACTCAATTTGATATTGATATAGCTAAATGCTGCTACTGTCAACTTTGTGTTTTTCCATGTCCTACTGAATGCATTTACATGACTGATGTTTATGAATTTGCCGAATTTGAACGATCAAGTTTAGTGTTTAATTTTGCTACTCTAACAGCTGCCGAAGCCGAAGAGAAAAAAGCAAATTATGAAAAAATGATGGCAGAAAAAGAAGCTGCAAAAGCAGCAGCGGTAAAAGCTAAAGCTGAAACTGCAGCAAAGGAAAAGAAAGATGATTCTCCGAAGAAAGAATCATCAGGTAAAAAAGACGAAAACGAAAAAGGTTCAGAATAAATTAGATGTCAATTTACGATATAATATTTTATCTCTTTGCTATCCTAACCCTTGGTTCGGGATATTTGGTTGTAACCAGCAAGAATATTGTTCATGCTGCGTTTTATTTACTGTTCACATTTTTCGGAGTCGCCGGAATTTATGTCTTACTTGGTGCTGATTTCTTAGCAATCGTTCAACTTATGGTTTATGTCGGCGGTATCTTGATCTTACTTTTATTTGGTGTCATGTTGACAAATAGAATAACCGATGTAAAAATTCGTACCGGAACTGTTCATATAATTCCCGCTGTAGTCGGGACCGGACTTTTTATGGGAGTCATCGTTTCTATGATGTTAAGAACTAATTGGAAATCTGAGCCAGCTGAATTACCCATATCAACCATGTACGGCTTAGGAAGAATTTTACTGGTGGATTACGTATTAGTTTTTGAACTGCTTGCAATCTTATTGTTAATTGCACTTATAGGTGCTGCATCAATTGCAAGAAGAGATACAGAATAACTAGGAGTTTTTAATTGATAGAAGTTGGATTAAATCATTTCCTTGTCATTAGTTCGATTTTATTCTCGTTGGGAATTTACGGTGTTGTTACTAGAAAAAATGCCGTTATGGTCTTAATGGGCATTGAGCTAATCCTAAATGCGGCAAATATTAATTTTGTTGCATTTGCTAAGTACGGAAATTTTGGTTTAGGCGGACAAGTAATGGCGCTATTCGTAATTATCCTTGCCGCAGCGGAAGCCGCAATTGCATTGGCAATAGTTCTCAATTTATATAAGACATTTACAAACGTAAACGTTGACGAAATCAATAATCTAAAAGAATAAAGTATGTCGGAAATTTCAATTATAAATAGCTCGATCGCAATTTTATTACTTCCTTTGATAAGTTTTATCATACTTATCTTTTTCGGCAAGAAGTTTCCGAAATTATATTTACTCGGTACCGGGATTTTATTTGCAACCTTAGCTCTTTCAATTGCTGTTGCATATTCAATGTTATCTTCTTATTCCGGAGAGACAATCGGTTTTTCATTTACATGGATTGATTTTGGTGAAGTTGCTAATATCGGTCCCCTTTCAATCGACCTCGGTATAGAAATAACAAACATCACAGCACTGATGTTAATTGTTGTAAATCTTATCAGCGCCTTAGTACACCTATACTCAATTGAATACATGCATGGCGATATAAGATATACAAGATACTTCGCTTATTTAGGAATTTTTACATTTTCGATGTTGGGAATTGTCCTCACCGATAACATTTTAATGATGTATATATTTTGGGAACTCGTTGGACTTTCTTCATACTTATTAATTGGTTTTTGGTTTGAGAAAGATTCTGCAGCGGATGCTGGTAAAAAAGCTTTCCTTGTCAACCGTGTTGGTGATATTGGAATGTTCATCGGAATTCTGATTTTATTCACCAGTTACGAAACATTCAAATTCTCCGAAATATTTGAACAAATTTCACTTGGTAATCTTCCATTTGATAGTACTACTATCTTAACTGCGGCCGGCATTTTAATTTTTATGGGAGCCATAGGAAAATCAGCTCAATTTCCATTGCATGTTTGGTTGCCTGATGCTATGGAAGGCCCGACTCCGGTTAGTGCTTTAATCCATGCTGCCACAATGGTTGCCGCCGGTGTTTATCTTATTGTTAAGATTTTTGTAATGCTTACTGCAGATGCAATGTTAGTTATTGCTGTCGTCGGTGGAGTAACTGCATTTGTTGCAGCAACAATCGCATTAACACAAAATGATATCAAAAAGGTTTTAGCTTATTCTACTGTAAGTCAGCTTGGTTATATGGTTCTTGCAATAGGTGTTGGCGCTTATGCGTTCGCATTCTTTCATTTAGTCACTCACGCATTCTTTAAAGCATGCTTATTCCTTGGTTCCGGTTCTGTAATTCATGCTATGCATCATGAACAAGATATTCGCCATATGGGTGGTTTAAGAAAGAAAATGCCTTTGACTTATTATACTTTTCTAATTTCCACTCTTGCAATTTCCGGTGTTCCATTATTTTCAGGTTTTTTAAGTAAAGATGGAATTCTAGCAGGAACACTTGCATTCGGTAATTTAACAGGACATTGGCTATTACCAATAATTGGATTCACAGTCGCTGCAATGACTGCTTTCTACATGTTTAGATTGGTAATCATTACCTTCCATGGTGAACCCAGGAATAAAGAAAAATATGATCACGTGCATGAAAGTAAATGGGTAATGACAGCCCCGCTTGCAGTACTTAGTTTACTTTCTATTTTTATTTTTTATACGCCTAATCCACTTTCCTCCGATGCCGGTTGGTTTTTAAGTGACTGGGTACAAACACCACAGACTGTCGTTCCTGCTTCAGCAAGTTTTGATTTTATGCAATCAGGTATGAATTCACATGAAGCCGGTTTAGCACAGGAAGCTGGGATTACTCATTCGGTTCAATATACAGAAGCAATGCATCACGCACACTATCCGGCAATGATTCTCTCTTTGGTTTTAGCCGGATTAGGTATTTTGATGGCATTTACCTTCTATCAATGGAAAAAAGTCGATACGGATAAATTAGCGACAAAACTAAATTCACTATATAAATTTTCGCTTAATAAATGGTACGTTGATGAATTTTATCATGCTACATTTATTGGAGGAACGTTAAAAGGCGCCGGATTATTATCCTGGTTTGACTATTACATAGTCGACGGAATAGTAAACGCAAGTGCTTCAGCAACAAGATTTATATCACGTATCAGTGGTTGGTTTGATACTTTCGTAGTAGATGGATTTGTTAACTTTACTGCGTTATTCAGCGGATTTGTGGGATTAACATTCCGCAGGTTACAAACAGGAAAAGTTCAGACATATGTAGTTTTTGTAGTATTCGCGGTCTTAATTCTATTATTGTTATTTAGACCGTTCTAAAAGAAATTAATAAAAATAGGTATTTATAAAATCATGATTGGATTCCCAATTTTATCGTTGATCACATTCTTACCGGTAATAGGGATGATCATAATCCTTGCTTTACCAAAAGAAAAAACTCTTTGGGTAAAGTACACAGCTTTAGCTGCAACAGGGCTTCAAGTTGTACTTGCAGTTATACTTTTAGGTAATTATGATTATTCGGCAGCCGGTGTATTTCAAGAAGAGAGTTTTCAGTTCATCGAAAAATTTAGATGGATCGAAATTACCGGACTATCTTGGTTAGGAACTGTTAAAGTAGATTACTTCCTAGGCATTGACGGCTTAAGCATGCCGATGGTACTTTTAACAGCCCTAGTAAGTTTTATTGCGACCATTTCTTCTTGGAATATCAATAAATCACTGAAAGGTTATTTTGCACTCTTCTTGCTTTTGGATACCGGTATGATGGGTGTTTTCGTTGCATTAGACCTTTTCTTATTCTACGTATTTTGGGAATTAATGTTATTACCGATGTATTTCTTGATCGGTATTTGGGGTGGACCAAGAAAAGAATATGCTGCAATTAAGTTTTTCATCTATACTTTATTCGGATCGATTTTTATTCTTTTAGTAATGATCGGACTTTACTTCTCGGCTACCGAAGTTATCAACGGCGGTGATAGAGTTTTCACTTTCAATATACTTGCATTGATGGACCAAGCGAATTACAGTGCAGATGGAATACTTTCCCCGTTCAATCCGCATAATTTGAGATTAATCGCATACATTGCATTATTTGTCGGCTTTGCAATAAAGATTCCAATGTTTCCTTTTCATACATGGCTTCCCGATGCACACGTTGAGGCGCCGACACCAATTTCAGTAATTCTTGCCGGAGTGCTCTTGAAAATGGGTACTTATGGAATTCTTAGAATCAGTTATCCAATCTTCCCAGATATTACTCGCGATTTAATGTGGTACATTGCTCTTTTCGGAATGGTAAATATAATTTACGGAGCTCTTGTTGCGTTAGCACAAAAAGATTTCAAAAAACTCATCGCTTATTCTTCTATCTCTCATATGGGTTATGTTCTTCTTGGAATGGCATCACTATCTACTACAGGTATTAACGGAGCGATTTTCCAAATGTTTAACCATGGAACGATTACCGCAATGCTCTTCTTGATTGTGGGTGTTGTTTATGATAGAGCACATACAAGAGGAATTAATGATTTTGGCGGTCTTGCTGCTCAAATGCCCGTTTATACCGGATTTGTGACAGTAGCATTTTTTGCAGCAATAGGATTACCAAGTTTAAGCGGATTCATATCTGAAGCTCTTGTATTTGTTGGTGCTTTCGGTGAAAGTAGCATAAGAATTTTAGCAATCATTTCTACACTTGGTATTTTATTGGGTGCCGGTTATATGCTATGGACTCTACAAAGAATTTTCTTTGGTAAATTGAATGAGAAATGGGCACAGTTAACCGATATCGATTCGAGAGAATATATTATGTTTATTCCTCTAACAATAATCATAATATTCCTAGGTATATATCCTTCAGCAATGTTGGATATTATGAATACATCTGTTAATGCTCTTGTTGAGTTTATGATTAATGGTGCAGCTAATATTTCAATTAGTGGTTTATAATTTGGATAAAGAATGACAGCGGATATATTAAATTCTATAGGCTTTATTTTACCGGAAATTGCAATTTCAGTTTTCTTATTACTCATTGTAACTTTCGATTTAATTTTTCATCTGAATAAAAAAATCATCCCCTACATTGCTGTAGTCGGTTTAGTGATTACAGGCATTTTATCACTCGATCAACTTGGCGTAACCACATTAGCTTTTACTCCACAATTGTCGGGTGCTCAAAAATTTGGGATGATCGCTGTTGATCCTTTCGGTTCATTCTTTAAATTACTTGTTATTGTTACCTCAATTTTAATTGTCTTCTTTGCTCAAGCTTCCGATGAAATTATAAAAATCAAAGACAGATTAGGTGAGTTTTATGCGTTAGTCTACGGCATGGTTCTCGGAATGATGGTAATGATTTCCGCAACAGATCTAATTTTGATATACCTTTCTCTCGAGTTATTATCTCTTTCATCATATGTTTTAGCCGGATTCACAAAATTACGTGATCGAAATAGTGAAGCAGCCCTGAAATACTTAATATATGGTTCTGTTTCTTCTGGATTAATGTTATTCGGAATTTCTATTGTTTATGGAATAACCGGAAGTACAAATCTATATATAATCAATTCGTTGATACAAGGTCCGCAGATTAATTTATTTACTCTATCTTTTGCTGCGATTTTAATCTTTGTCGGAATTGGTTATAAAATATCTGCCGCACCTTTTCATTTTTGGACGCCGGATGTTTATGAAGGCGCTCCAATATCAATTACAGCATATTTATCTGTAGCTAGTAAAGCCGCTGGATTCGCTTTGTTGGTTAGATTTATTCAAACCGGTTTTACTGCATTTATTGATGATCAGGGTAATTGGACGCTTATAAATGTATTTGATTGGCAAGCATTATTAATTGCCATATCAATATTAACCATGACTCTCGGTAATTTTTCGGCACTTTGGCAGGACAATCTTAAACGAATGCTGGCTTATTCAAGTATAGCTCATGCCGGTTATATTTTACTTGGAGTTGCTGTACTTTCCAATCAAGGATTAATTGCTGTCTTGATTTATTTCTTCGTTTATATGCTAATGAATCTAGGCGCATTTTATGTGGTTATGCTAATCGCAAATAAAACCGGTTCGGAAAATATTGATGATTATGACGGCCTCGGAGCAAAGGCTCCGTTTCTTGGAGTTGCACTTGCAATATTTTTAATTTCACTAACCGGTCTTCCTCCAACCGCAGGCTTTATAGCCAAACTTTATTTATTTATTGCACTTGTTGATGCCAACATGATTGGTGTTGCAATTATTGCTTTATTAAATACGGTAGTTTCACTTTATTATTATGTTAGAGTTCTCAAGCATATGTACCTAACCAATTCAGAACGCGAGCAAGAGAACATCTCTCCTACTCTAGGCGGATTTGCGTACGTCTTGGTTTTACTTATACCAATTCTAGTATTTGGTATTTATTTCACACCAATAGTAAATTTTGCAAAAGACTGCATAACTCTTTTAGGAATCTAATTTATTTTTATTTGACATTTTTGCTTAACTTTCTTAGTTTTATATCGGACTAAATAAGTCGTATTTATGTTAAAAATTGCAAAATCAGTTGAATATTCGATATTAGCTTTGAGATTTATCGCTAACAATCAATCTTTAGAATGCATTAGTACGAAGGAAATATCAATACGTGAGAATATTCCGTATGATTTATTAGCGAAGTTGATGCAAAAAATGGTAAGAAATAAAATAATAATCTCTAAGCAAGGTAAGTTAGGCGGTTATGCATTAAACATTTCACCGGAAAATCTTTCAATAAATGATGTTATTTTAGCACTGGATGAAAAAGTTCAGTTAACTGATTGCATGGTTTTGAATCCAACAGAACATGATTGCGGAAGAGTAACAAATTGCTGTTTGAGAAGTCCGCTAAGTAAAATGCAAGAAAAAATAATTGATCTTTTTAAGCAGACAACACTAAAAGAAATTCTAAACTAAAATCGGAATAGAGTAATGAACCACTTTGAGGAACTTCAAAAAAATCAAGAAATGTTTTTCAATTTCATGAAAGAAAAGTACAAAATTTTTTACAACTCAAATATTTTTTCTAGAGATCTGCAATATGCAATTAAACATTATTTTGAAAAGAAAGACATTCATCTTACGTATCCTGTCGCAGAGGAGTTAATGCAAAAATTCACTACTTATCTTGAGGGAAAAGGTGATCTCTCTAAATTAACATCAAACTCGTGGAAAGTGAATTTTTTTAAACCAAATATTGTTGTAGAAGAAAAGACAGTTGAAGAAAAGGTATAATTATGAGTGAAAAAACATTAATGCAAGAAATAACAATTACAGAAAAAGCGGCAAAACAAGTACAAAAAGTTATGGAAGAAAATAGTATCGATTCAGAATTTGGATTACGTGTAGGCGTTAAAGGTGGCGGATGCTCGGGTTTAACATACCAGCTCGGCTTCGATGGCGAAAAAAAAGATGGCGATACAATAATTGAACAGCACGGCATTAAACTTTTTGTTGACGGTAAAAGTTTATTTTACCTGACCGGCACAACGTTAGACTTTAGCGATGGTTTAAACGGAAAGGGTTTTGTTTTTAATAATCCCAATGCGGCAAAGACTTGTGGTTGCGGAGAATCATTCGGCGTTTAGAATTAATAATTAGAGGAAAAAATGGATAGAAGAAAATTTATTTATTCACTTGGACTTGCATCGGCTGCAATGTCTTTTAACAATATTAGTGGTTTTACAAAATTTAATACAATCAATAATAAAAACGTAAGGAGTAACGATACAATGGCTAAATTCGAATTACCAGCATTACCATATGCTTTTGATGCATTAGAACCGCATGTTGATGCGAGAACAATGGAAATTCATCATGGTAAACACCATGCCGGATATGTTAACAATTTAAATAAAGCTGTAGAAGGAACCGAAGCTGAAGGAAAATCTCTTGAAGAGTTGATGCAAAATATGTCAAAATACTCAACTGCCGTAAGAAATAACGGCGGTGGTCATTATAATCATTCATTGTTTTGGTCAGTAATGGGGCCGAATAAAGGTGGAAATCCTTCCGGTGAATTATCAGACTCTATAAATAAGCAGTTTGGTTCTTTTGATAAATTCAAAGAAGAATTCGCAACTGCCGCAGCAACAAGATTCGGTTCAGGCTGGGCTTGGTTGATTGTTAAAGCTGATGGTTCTCTGGCTGTAACTTCAACTCCAAATCAAGATAATCCTGTTATGGATCTCGCCGAAGTAAAAGGTACACCGGTACTGGGCATTGATGTTTGGGAACATGCATACTATCTAAATTATCAAAACAGAAGACCTGATTATATTGCTGCTTTCTGGAATGTAATTAATTGGGACGAAGTAGCTAAAAGATATTCTGAAGCAAAATAATTTTTTCACCTCAATTGTAAATTGCCCGGAGTTGTAAAAACTTCCGGGCTTTTTTATATTTTAGAAATTAAACTTGATTAAAAATGAATTCCACAATACCAATATTTCCATTAAACTTAGTAATGTATCCGGGAGCAGTATATCCACTTCATATTTTTGAAGAACGTTATAAAAAATTAATTCACTGGTGTAAAAGTAATGATACCGGATTCGGGATAGTTTCGAAAATTGACACTACGATCTCAACAATCGGTTGTTACGTAGAAGTGATAGAAGTAATTAATATATTTGAAAACGGAAGTATGGATATTCTTATTAGAAGTAGAGAAAGATTCCAGACAGTTTCAACTAACTTGCATGAACATGGTTACATTACTGCAAATGTTGTCCCCTATTTGGATGACGTACAATACATACAGCCTACAGCTTTAGAAGGTGAAACTGTATCTAAATTCAAGGGAATATTAGAAAGGACAGAGATTCAGTTCGATAATAAATATTGGACTAACTTTGATCGCTCAACATTCAAGTCATTCAAGATTGCTGAAAAATCCGGCATGAATTTAAAACAACAACAGAGTCTCTTATCTCTTCGTAGTGAATCGGATAGATTGAAATTTTTATTTGAACACTTTAGAAAACTTGAAGAATATTTAGACCGAACAGAGGTATTAAAGGATATAATTTCAGGTGATGGTTATATAAACTAAAAAAGGGATCATGAATAATCACAATCCCTTTTCAATAAAATAAAATCTTCATTAAAAATATTTCTTCTTCACATTCAATCTATTAATTGCCCGTTTCAAAGCCACTTCAGCTCTTAAATCATCAACTTCATGGCTATGAGATTTTAGTCGTTCTTTAGCTCTTTCTCTGGCAGCTTCAGCTCTTTTATCATCAATATCGGCAGGATCTTCAAAACTTTCGGCAAGAACTAAAACATTGTTATCAAAAACTTCTACGGTTCCGCCACCAACAGCATAATGCGAAACGTTCGAAGATGAGTCAACAATTTTTATTTCACCGATTTCCAAAGAACTCAAAATAGGTGCGTGATTGAATAAAACTTGGAAAGAACCCAGTGTTCCGGGTAATGTAATACTTTGTATTTTACCGGAATAAGCTTTTTTTGATGGTGTTATAACTTCTAAATTAAGTTCTTTCATTACTTCCCTATTTCATCTTCTTAGCTTTTTCAACAGCTTCTTCAATTGTACCGCAGTACATAAAAGCCTGTTCTGGTAAATCATCATGCTTGCCATCAACAATCTCTTTGAAACTTCTTATGGTATCCTCAAGCTTAACATATTTACCGGGGAAACCTGTAAACTGTTCTGCAACGTGGAAAGGTTGACTCAAAAATCTTTGAATTCTTCTCGCTCTGCGAACAACAACTTTATCTTCTTCTGATAATTCATCCATACCAAGAATGTTAATAATATCTTGCAGATCTTTATATTGCTGAAGAATTTCTTTCACTATTGTTGCAACTTGATAATGTTCTTTACCGATAATTCCGGGTTCAAGAATTCTTGATGTAGAATCAAGCGGATCAACAGCCGGATAAATACCGAGTTCGGATATTTGACGACTAAGAACTGTAGTTGCATCCAAGTGAGAGAACGTAGTTGCCGGAGCCGGATCTGTCAAGTCATCGGCAGGAACATAGATTGCCTGAACAGAAGTAATAGAACCTTTATCAGTCGATGTAATTCTTTCTTGGAGTTCACCCATTTCTGTTGCAAGGTTGGGTTGATAACCAACCGCGGAAGGCATACGGCCAAGCAACGCGGATACTTCAGAACCCGCTTGAGTAAAACGGAAAATATTATCAATAAATAGTAGTACGTCTCTTCCCTCTTCATCACGGAAGTATTCTGCAATTGTTAATCCGGTCAAACCTACACGAAGACGAGCACCGGGAGGTTCATTCATCTGACCGAATACTAACGCTGTTTTATCAAGAACTCCGGACTCTTTCATTTCAAGCCAGAGATCATTTCCTTCACGTGTTCTTTCACCAACACCTGCAAAAACGGAATATCCGCCATGTTCTTTTGCAATATTATGAATAAGTTCTTGAATGATTACTGTTTTACCAACACCGGCACCACCGAACAAACCGGTTTTACCACCTTTAGAATATGGTTCGATCAAATCAATAACTTTAATACCTGTTTCAAAAATTTCTTGTTCAGTTGAAAGATTTTTGAAAGCCGGGGCATGTCTATGAATTGGATAAGATTTTTCTGTTTTGATCTCACCTAATTTGTCAATTCCTTTACCAAGAACATTAATTAAACGGCCAAGAGTTTGAGGACCAACTGGAACTGAGATCGGTGAACCGGTATCATAACCTTTCATGCCACGGACAAGACCATCGGTAGAATCCATCGCAACTGTTCTTACTCTATTTTCACCAAGGTGTTGCTGAACTTCAACAATTAATTCCTCTTTATTACCTTCAACATCTTCTCGTGGGATTCTGATAGAGTTATAAATTTTTGGGAGTTTACCTTCTTCAAAGTCAATGTCAACTACCGGCCCAATCACCTGGACAACAATTCCAACATTATCTTCCATTTTTCTCCTTTATCTAAATAAAATATAGAATACAAAATTAGACAATAACACTAAATATTTCAATCAAATTTACTTGCAAATATCTATTTGTTAATAAAAAAGCCCGCCATAAAGGACATGACGGGCTTCTTTACTAAATTAATATTATAATTTACGCTGTTACTTCTTCTACAATCTCCATACCTCTTCTAAGAGCTTTTTCATTAAGAGGAAGTAAATGATGATATCTTTCAGGAAGTACTTTCTTTAATCCCGCAAGTACATTATCAAAGTCCAGTATTGGTTTCTTTTTAAGGAATGCACCAAGGATTATCATATTCATAACTTTTGGATTTTCCAGTTTTGTTGCTTCATTTGCAGCTTCTATCGGTATAATATCAATATCTGATCTTGTTGGCGGATGTAGAGCTGTACTACTTTCATATATCATTAATCCACCAGGCTTAACAGCTTTTTCGAATTTGTCAATTGATGGTTGATTAAGTGCAATTACCGTATCAAATTTTGTAAGAATGGGTGAACTGATTTTTTGATCACTAATAATTGCAATACAATTTGCCGTTCCACCACGCATTTCCGGACCATATGAAGGCATCCAGCTAACTTCTTTATTTTCAACCACACCGGAGTAACAGAGAATTTGCCCCATTGATAGAACACCCTGACCTCCAAATCCGGATATAATTATTTCTTCAGTCATTATTCATCCTCCTTTTCCGGTACTTTCAAATCACCAAGTTGATAAAACGGGAACATATTTTCTTCCATCCATTTATTGGATTCAAGTGGTGTCATTTTCCAATTTGAAGGACAGTTCGAAACTATTTCAACAAAGGAAAGTCCTTTTTCTCTTTTCTGATATTGGAAACCGTTCATTATAGCTTTTTTTGCTTTTCGAACATTTTTAGGATTGTTGACCGCTGTCCGAGTACAATAGTAAACCCCGGGAAGTTGTGCAATAAGTTCTGTAATCTTCAATGGATTTCCCATTAATTTTGTATCACGTCCGTAAGGTGTTGTGGTAGATTTCATGCCTGGCAATGTTGTGGGTGCCATTTGTCCACCCGTCATACCATAAATACCGTTATTGATAAATATGATTAGTATGTTTTCTCCACGATTACAAGTATGAAGTGTTTCGCCTGTACCAATTGCAGCTAGATCACCATCGCCTTGATACGAAAAAACATATTTATCGGGAAGTACTCTTTTAATGCCGGTTGCAACAGCAGAGGCTCTGCCGTGAGCAGCTTCAGACATATCGATATCTAAGTAATTATAAGCAAATACTGAACATCCTACGGGTGCGACACCTATTGTTTCCTCTTGAATTCCGAGTTCATCAATTACCTCTGCAATTAAGCGGTGTGCAACACCGTGTCCACATCCCGGACAGTAGTGCATTGGTGTGTCAAGAAGTGTAGCCGGTTTTTCATAAACAAGGTTGTCATTTATGCAAACACTTTCTTCGGCAATTACTTCTTCAAAATGTTTTTCTTCTTCAATCATTCTTTTCTCATTCATGCCGGAACTCCTACAAATTTTTCTTCAATTTTCTCTAATATTTCTTCCGGTGAAGGAACAATTCCACCCATTCTTCCATGAAATTCAACTAGCACTTTACCGTTAACAGCTAGTCGAACATCTTCTACCATTTGACCGGCACTCATCTCAACATCAAGGATTCCTTTCACTCTATCTGTATAACTTGCAATCTGCTTATATGGGAATGGAGATACAGTCTGAGGTCTAAATACTCCAACCTTAATCCCTTTTTCACGAGCCAACGTAGCAGCTTTCTGACAAATTCTCGCGACTAAACCATATGCGGTAATTATATATTCTGCATCTTCCATCATAAATTCTTCAAAACGAATTTCTTCATCTTCGATTTTTTTATATTTAGCTTGAAGATGAAGGTTTATTTCTTCCATCTTATCCGGTTGGATGTGAAGTGAAGTAATTACATTTCTTTCACGATTTTTCTTCTTACCGATTGTCGCCCATTTTTCTATATCCGCAGCATCGCTTCGTTGAACTTGTTCAAAAAGTTCGACCTTTTCCATCATCTGACCAAGTGCACCATCAGTAAGCATCATAACAGGATTTCTCCACTTAAATGCTAAATCAAAACCGAGTTTTACAAAATCTACCATTTCTTGAACAGTTGAAGGTGCAAGAACTATCATTTTATAATCACCGTGTCCGCCACCTTTTACTGATTGGAAATAATCACCTTGTGAAGGTTGAATAGTTCCAAGACCCGGACCGCCTCTTACAACATTAACTAATAAACAAGGAAGTTCTGCACATGCGATATAAGAAATACCTTCTTGCATTAAACTAACACCCGGAGAAGAGGAAGATGTCATAACTTTTTTACCGGTTCCGGCTGCACCGTATATCATATTGATTGCAGCAATTTCACTTTCTGCTTGTAAAATTACCATTCCGGTTCTTCTTTCTGCTTCTGCAGCGAGATACTCTAATACTTCTGATTGCGGTGTTATCGGATAGCCAAAATAAGCATCGGCACCTGCACGAATTGCAGCTTCTGCCATTGCTTCGTTACCCTTCATTAATCTAAGTTCTTTTTTCATTCGCTCACCGTAATATTAATATCTTTGGACACATTTGAAATTGTTGCAAGGTGTTCTTTCTTCTTTTCAACCTTGCGATAAACTTTAATAACACCTTCGGGACAAACAAGCGCACAGTTTGTACACCCTGTACAATTATCCTCAATTTTAACAATGTAATGATAACCTTTACTGTTTATTTTGCGTGATGCTTCTAACGATTCTTGAGGACAGGCTGCAACACATAATTCACACCCTTTACATTTCTCGATGTCAATTAAAATATCCCCTTTTACTTTTGCCATAGCTACCTCATTTGGTAAATAGTAGTTGTAGTCTTATTTTATTTAAGATACTGAACACTTATTTATAAGCAGAGAACGTACCAAAAAAATCAATAATTAAATAGGTTTTAAGTCACCCTAATCGATAATTTTAATTTGAAACAAGAATTCTTTTTCATTATTGAGAAGAATACTTCCCGTGAAAGGAAATTGGCGTCTAAAACTTATATTTATTCAAAATTATCCCTTTAAAACAAAACAAGCAACCACTGATGGGTTGCTTGTCCATAGAATGTTAAAAAGTATATTTTATTTAGTGAATATCATTTTACGAGTAGCCGAAAATGACTGTTCACCATTTAATGGTTCCGCTTGCATTTTATAAATGTATATACCTGAACTAAATTTCTCAGCATTCCATATTGCTTCATGTTTACCGGCCGGTTTAACTTCTGCAACCAGTTGCGATATTACCTGACCCAGAACGTCCACAATAGTAATTTTAACATTACTCTCAGTTGGAATTGTGTATTCGATTCGAGTAGCCGGGTTAAATGGGTTTGGATAGTTTTGTGCTAAAGAGAAAATTAATTTCTTACTTTCATCTTCCACACCGGTTATTGTTGAAATATCTACTTTCACTGTTTTTGAATAGCTGGTCTGCCCATCATTATCAATTTGTTTCAAGCGATACCAGACTTCTATTACTTCGGGTAAATCAGAATCTGTGTATTCATAAGCATGAGCAATATTGGAAGTACCATGACCCATTTCAAAATGAATTTTCAAAAAATTATCACCATCTTCGCTTCGTTCAACATCGAATCCATAATTATTAGTTTCGGTGGCTGTTTCCCATGTCAGCAGAACGGATTCTTCAACTAATTCTGCATTAAAAAAAGTAAGTTCAACCGGAAGGGGACTATCAATATTTAATTCGTAGACTCCACGACCATGAGAGGCTGCCCGTAAATATCTATTTGAACCATCATCGTAAAAATCAAAGTCGATTACCGGTAAGAATGGCATACCGTTGCTTAGTTTGGTATAAGTCGAACCACCGTCCGATGACCAATAAACACCAAAGTCATTTGCAACATAAATATGATTGGTATTATCAGGATCAATGAAGATATCGTTTGTGGGCACAGAAGGCAAATCACCACTAAAATCAGTCCAATCTGTACCTAGATTAGTTGTTTTTAAAATTTGCCCAGATCCGTATGATGCCCTGCATACATAAAAAGTATTCCCGTCACCAAAATCTGCAACTATACGGAGAATAGGGACACTGTTGGGCTTATCAGAATTATAGCTTGCCGTAACATCCGTCCATGAAGTACCACCATCAGTTGATGAAAATAATTCTGGAGACGTTGTAAATCGACTTTCAGCGGCCATCATATTACTCGTATTAACTTCGGATTGGGCTGCTGCAGTAATTCCATCACCATCTGTTGTAATATCAGAAGAAATCGCAGTCCAACTTGCTCCTTTATCTGTGGATTTCCACAATCGATTTGAAAAAACATAAATACTGTTATGATCACCTGGGTCCTGCCAAAAAGGAGCCGTCCAAGCTCTACTTGTTGCATAAGATGGAGAAATACTAAACCAACTTGAACCACTGTTTGTGCTTTTGCTTAGCGACCCGAACTGTGTACTCATAAAGACATTTGTAGATGTATTATAATCAACAAAACATTCCATTCCATCACCCGTTAATTCAAATTCCCAATCAGTTGCTCCTTTATCGGTTGTACTAAAATTTCCATTATCTTGGGCACCACCAAAAAGTATAGAAGCATCTGTAGGATGTGAAGCAACTCTATAAAATTGAATTGTTCTTACACCATTATTCAGTGAAGTCCAACTTGTTCCTCCATTGGTCGTTCTATGAATTCCGCCATCAGAGGCCACATATATGTAATTTGAATTTGATGGTGCATATACAATTTTATGATAATCAACATGCATTGGACTGTCCCACGCTGTCGTCCCACTGAATGGTCCAGTAGCATCTCTAACAAAAGAAAACGATGAGCCATCAGAAGTCATACTAATTTCAACATTGCCAATATAAACAATATCTTCATCCGTAGGATTGACGGCAATGCACAGATCATAACTACCTTGGTCATCAATTGAAGCTCCGGTATACGAACCAGCAATATTTGATCCTGAACTTATTTGTGACCACGTAGCACCTCCGTCACTAGATTTAAAAGCGGCAGTTGATTGAGATCCTGGGAATTGTCCATGGGAATCATAGATTAACATATAAAATATATTTGATTTTGAAGGAGATTGAACGAACTGCGCTCTGCCCATTGATGTATCAGCGTCGAAGCTTCCAAAAGTTGTAACCTGAGTTGGAAAAGATACTCCTGAATTAGTTGAAATGTAAAAACCACTGCTAGAATTTTCACCTCCAATTACCGCGTAGGCTGAATCTGCGCTAGTTGGACTAAATGCAACATCAAAAGCTTCACCAGCTGTTATTACTTCCGCCCAAGAAGATCCTCCATCTGTAGATAACCACACACCTTCATTAGCATAGCTTCCTAGGTTCCAATTCCCTGAACCCATAGAAACTAACACATAATTTGAGTTGTGCGGACTAACAGCAATATCGGAAAATTGTGTGATACTCCAAGAAGGGTCAGAAATTTCAGTCCAATTCGCACCTCCATCTGTACTTTTATAGAGTCCATCTCCTTCATATGTTTGTTGATTAAAGAAATATCTTGCTTCACCAGTACCAGCATAAACTGTATTGGGATTATTCGGGTCAATAGCTATAGCCCCAAAAGTTAAAAGTGTGAAATCATCACTTACATCTGCCCAAGATGTACCGCCATCAGTTGTTTTCCAAATACCTCCGGCTGCGGCACCTATATAAACAATATCTGGATCTGTTGGATGAACAGCAACCCCTCTAACTCTACCACTTACATTCCCCCAATGACCAACAAAACCACCACCGGCAGTCATATCAACAGCTGTGGGCCCAAGATTTGTCCATAGATCTGAAGTTCCAGTAATTTCAAAAAACTTGGAATTACCTTTACTTAACTTAAGTTTTTCCATTGACATCTCTTCCCTAAACTTTTCAAGTGGGAGTTTACCTGTCTCATCTGTCCGCGGTCTATAAAAAGCCTCATATCTAAGAAATGAATTTTTATTTCTTATTTGATCTGGAACACTATCCCACCAATTTGAATACTGAGCATAAACTTCCGGGCTGAAAAACATTAATGCAGAAGTAATAAGAAATATAGATTTATTAAAAAGTCTCATTGGCTACCCCGTTTAATTTTTTATCAGATCAACCGTCTAATTATATAGAAAATATGAGAATAAATATTTAGTTGCAATAGAAGAAGAGGATTAACACATTTGTTAATCCTCAAATTAATTTCGAGTGATTAGAGCAATCTTGCATGCTTATCTGCGTGGTAGGAACTTCTAACGAGTGGTGATGATTCGACCGCTTTGAATCCTAATTCCATTCCGAAATCTTTGTATTCTTTGAATTCATCTAAAGTTACAAATCTGTCAACCGGTAAATGATTTTTGGTTGGCTGTAAGTATTGACCTATTGTCATTATATCACAACCGCTGTTGTAAAGGTCTTTCATCAATTCAAATACTTCTTCTTTCTTCTCACCTATTCCAACCATTATTCCGCTTTTAGTTCGTAATCCTTTTTCCTTAAACCATGTTATTAATTCCAAACTTCTGGAATATTTTGCTTGGGGACGAACAGCGTGGTACAATCGGTTTACCGTTTCTAAATTGTGATTCAAAATATCAGGCGGGTTTTGCATTATTATTTCAAACGCGTGCTTCTCCCCTTTGAAATCCGGTATTAATATTTCGATAGTAGTCTCAGGCATTTTTTCTCTAATCAATCGATTAGTTTCAGCAAAGATAGATGCACCGCCGTCTTTCAATTCATCTCTGTTAACGGATGTAATAACAACATGTCTTAATTTTAATTGCTCGACAGATTCGGCGACTCTGCGTGGTTCATCTAAATCCAATTCGTTCGGCATTCCGAGTTTTACATTACAAAATCCACAACTTCGTGTGCATGTATCTCCAAGTATCATAAATGTTGCAGTACGTGCGTTCCAGCATTCGGCAATATTTGGGCATCGTGCTTCTTCGCAGACTGTATTCAACTTTGAATTGCGTATCAAACTGTGAACATCTTTATAATTTTGTCCACTTGGTAATCTTACTTTTAACCACTCCGGTCTTTTACCTAAAGGAATTTGTTCTTTCTCTAAGGTTTCCGCATATTTTTTTTGATGTTGATTAATCTTCATAAATTTCCTTTACATTCTTAATCTTAATACTACTTTTAATCTTACTCTTAATTGCTTTTCTAATTTTTAAATCAGATTAAGATTATGATTAAGAGCAAGAATAAGACCACCGCTTGAAAAAAGTGTCATTTTAAAAAATAGTTGTATCAAAATTTTCTAAAGTATCTTTAATTGACTTTAAGAATTTACCGCCAAGCATTCCGTCAACTAATCTATGATCATGGCTTAGTGATAAATACATCATCGGTTTTATTGCAATCGTATCAGTGCCGTCAACTTCAACAACGACAGGTTTTTTAGTTACCGATCCAATTCCTAAAATTCCGACTTCAGGTTGATTAATAATAGGTGTCCCAAATAATGAACCGAACACTCCATAATTCGTAATAGTAAATGTTCCATTCATGATATCATCCGGAGTTAATTTTTTTGTTCGCGATTTTTCACTTAATTCCATAATAGATTTTGTGAGTCCACGAATATTTTTTTCGTCCGCTTTTTTAATATTCGGGACAATTAGTCCATTTGGTTCTACTGCAACTGCGATACCAAGATTTATATACTTTTTAACTGCAATGTTATTCCCATCGATTGATGCATTCAAAAACGGATATTCTTTCAAAGCTTTAATGACCGCATAAGATATGAAAGGCATATAAGTTAATTTTATTCTTTCGCTTTCTAAAAACTTCTGCTTATTCTTTTGAATAAAATTATGCACTTTGGTCATATCCGTTTCAATTACTGCCGTGACGTGAACCGACGTATCTCGACTGTTAACCATGTGATACATAATTCTTTGACGAATATTATCCATCGGTATCAATTCAACACCTTCACCGGCTTCCCAGGTTGGTTGTGCAG
Source organism: Ignavibacteriales bacterium (assembly GCA_003599395.1). Lineage (GTDB taxonomy): Bacteria > Bacteroidota > Ignavibacteria > Ignavibacteriales > Melioribacteraceae > SURF-28. The sequence continues at coordinate 47,640 of QZJX01000102.1, forward strand.
TTTCTTTTGGAACTGATGGTTTTTGACTAGTGGTTGTTTGCTGAGATTGTTGAGGTTTCTTAGGTGCAGAAGTCTTTCCGCTTTTTCTATCTTCAATATATTTTAGTATATCATTCTTAGAAACACGTCCGTTTATTCCGGTTCCTTCGATAGTTTCTAATTCATCATAGGAAACGTTTTCGGTGTTGGCAATTTTCATAACTAACGGTGAATAAAATCTATCCGAAGAAGATGTATCTACTTTTTGTTCAGATTGTTTTTCTCGTGTTTCGGTCTTTGTTTCTTCATCAACTTTTTCTTCTTTAGCTTTTTCTGGTTTGGAACTACTTGAAATACTTTCTTTCTTTCTTGCAATTCCCGAACCTGATGATACTCTTGCAACTGTTTGTCCGACTTCAACAGTTTCATTTTCCCCGGTTATGATTTCAACCAGAGTTCCTTCAACCGGTGAAGGGACTTCCGTATCAACTTTATCTGTGCTTATTTCAAATAGTATTTCATCTCTCTCAACTTTATCACCTTCTTTTTTATGCCACTTGATAATTGTTCCTTCCATAACGGATTCACCCATTTTGGGCATTGGTATATCAACTAACTCACCGCCAACTTGAGTGGTTGAAGGTTCCTCTTTTGCTTTTGTCTCTTCTTCTCTTTTCGAATCTTCAACTGCAGCTTCGCCATTTGTCTCGATAACTGCAACAACCGCTCCTACTTCAACTGTTTCGTTTTCAAAAGCTTTTATGTCGGATAAAATTCCGTTTTCGGGACTTGGAATTTCAGTATCAACTTTATCGGTACTTATCTCAAAAATAATTTCATCCTTTTCAACTTTATCGCCTTTTTTCTTATGCCATTTAATAATTGTTCCTTCGTTAACACTTTCGCCCATTTTTGGCATTACAACATCAACTTTCATTTTATTTTCCTTTTGAGTTCAGTTTTAATAACGAATTATATTTCTGATTGATTCAACAATATTATTTCTTGTAGGAAGTATATAACTTTCAAGATTTGGATGATAAGGAATCGGTGTATCTTTTGCACCAACTCTCATAATCGGTCCATCTAAACTTTCAAAACAATTTGCGGAAATTCTAGCAGCAATTTCGGCACCAAATCCGGAGGTAAGTGTATCTTCATGCATGATAATTGCTTTACCGGTTTTTCGTACCGATTTGTAAATAGTTTCTTCATCGAGCGGATGAATAGTTCTGATGTCAATTACTTCAATTGAACAACCTTCTTCCTCTTCAACTTTTTTTACCGCAAACTTAGCTTCATGAACGATTGCGCCCCATGTGATAATTGTTAAGTCAGTTCCTTCTTTTACAACATTAGCTTTACCAAAAGGCAATAAATATTCTGCTGAAGGTTCAGGTGCGGTTGAGTGACTCTGTCTATATAATCCTTTGTGTTCCAAGAAGAGTACCGGGTCATTCAATCGTAATGCAGTTTTTAATAATCCTTTTGCATCAGCTGCATTTGAAGGATAAGCAATTAATATTCCGGGCATATGTGAGAAAAATCCTTCAATATTCTGACTATGATAAAGTCCGCCATGAATATAACCACCGACGGCAACTCTTGTAACAACCGGAGCTTCAAACAAATTATTTGAACGATATCTATACATTACAAGTTCATCACGCATCTGCATGAATGCAGGCCAAATGTAATCGCCGAATTGAATTTCAACACAAGGTTTTAATCCCGTTAAAGCCATACCAATCGCAACACCCATAATGCTTGCTTCGGCAAGAGGCGAATTAAAAACACGATCGTTACCAAATTGAGTCGATAATCCTTTTGTTGCAGTAAATACTCCACCTTTTCCATCAGCGACATCTTCACCAAACACATAAATTTTTTCGTTTCGCTCCATTTCTTCACGAAGTGCATGATTAATAGCATCAACCATTACAGCCGGTTTACCATCGAGTTTACCTTTTTCATATTCAAGTTTATCACGTTTGCCGCTTTCATCTAATACATATTTAATAGCTGATTCCGGTTCGGGATCAGATTGATTTAATGCCCAATCGGCAGCTTCATCAATGTGATTTTTAATTTCTTTTTGGAATTCTTTATACGCTAATTCAGTAAGGATTCCCTTCTCAATTAATTTATTAGCGAACTGTTCAATAGGATCTTTTTTGAGATCTTCTTCAAGCGAATCTTGTGGTCTATATTTTTTTTGATCATCAGAAGATGAATGAGAAAGAAGTCTAACAACATGAGCTTCAATTAAAGCAGGTCCTTTTCCTTGTCTCGCATACTTAAATGCGGATTGAGCTGCAGCATTCACTTTGAAAAAATCAGTTCCATCAACTTCCATTCGCAATAAATTTTCGTGACCTTTCATCATCTCTGCAACTGAGTTATTTCTTCCTGAATTCTGACCTTGTACAGGAACAGAAATTGCCCATTTATTATTTTGAATTACAAATACAACCGGAAGTTTTTCACGAGCCGCCCAATTGACTGCTTCATAGAATTCACCTTCACTCGTTGTACCTTCGCCGGCACTTACATAAACTACTGTATCATCACCTTTTTTTCTTCCGGCTAAAGCAGCACCGACAGCTTGTAAGAATTGAGTACCGGTAGGACTTGATTGCGTTGGTACATTAAACTCCTTTGATGCCCAATGACAAGGCATTTGTCTACCACCGGTCATTGGATCATCGGCTTTACCCATTTGGGCGAGGAACACATCTTCAATTTTTGTCCCAAGTGCTAACATAAATGCCATGTCTCGATAATAAGGGAATGCCCAATCTTTTTTAGGTTTCATTGCGAGTCCGAATGCAACTTGAGTTGCTTCATGACCAGAACCGGCAATGTGGAAAAAGACTTTACCTTGTTTGAGAAGATTCATAATTTTATTATCCATTTGACGTCCGAGCGACATCAAACGAAGAATATTCATTAATTCTTCTTTAGTCATTCCCCCAAAGTGATCTATCTTACCGGTAGGAGCTTTGCCATTTTTTTTATTGGAAGTATTTTGTTCTTCCGTTATTATTTCTTCTTTATTCTCTTTTGCCATTAGAAAATCCTTTATCTAATTTCAATTTACTTTTTCAAATGAATCTTTTAAAACAACCTTATAAGTATCATAACTAAATGCATGTTTAAACTTTTCTACTAATTTCTCTTTCACTTCATTTATACCTACTTCTTTACCGAGTTCATGTTGTAACGATGTTACTTTTTTATTCGTAATACCGCAAGGAATAATTCCATTAAATAAATTCAAATCCGTATTTATATTAAATGCAAAGCCATGCATAGTTACCCATCGTGAAACTTTAATACCGATTGCCGCAATTTTACGATCTTCAATCCAGACCCCGGTTAGACCATCAATTCTTCCGGTTTGAAGTCCATAATCCGAGCAAACATCAATAATAATTTGCTCTAAGTTACGAAGGTAAAGATGAGTATCTTCTTTCCATTCACTTAATTTTATTATGGGATAACCAACAATTTGTCCCGGACCGTGATAAGTTATGTCACCTCCACGATCAATATCGTATACCTTAATGCCATACTTATTTAAGAAAGCCTCATTGCTTATTAAATTTTTCTTATCCGCTGTTTTACCAAGAGTATAAGTATGAGGATGTTCTAACAAAAAAAATGTATCGTTTATTTCATCGGTAGTTCTTAATTTAAATATCTCTTTCTGCAAATCCCATGCTTTATCGTAATCAATGAAATCAAGATCAATATAATCAAAAGTTCTATATGTGGATTGCTTCGCCATAAGCTTGTCCTGCAGCTTCCATCACCATCTCGGATAATGTTGGATGAGCGTGTACCGTTCCTAATATTGTTTCGTAAGTTGCTTCAAGTGATTTAGCAATTCCAATCTCAGCAATTAATTCAGTTGCTTCCGCACCGATAATATGAGCACCTAATATTTCTCCGTATTTAGAATCAAAAATAATTTTAACAAATCCCTCGCGTTCACCAATTGCACCTGCTTTACCACTTGCAGAGTAAGGGAATTTACCAACCTTGTATTCGTATCCTTTTTCTTTTGCTTTAGCTTCGGTTAATCCGATACTTGCAACTTGAGGTTGACAATAAGTACATCCAGGTATTGAGTTGTAATCAATGGAGCCGTGATTTATGCCATGAATTTTTTCTATACAATGAACACCTTCGTGTGAAGCGACATGAGCAAGCCATGGAGCACCGATAACATCGCCAATAGCATAAACTCCATCGATATTGGTTTTGTAAGTATGCTTATCTACTTTTATATGGCCCTTTTCAATTTCTACACCTATCTCTTCCAATCCGATTCCTTCAACGTTTCCTTGAACACCAATGGCGCTAAGAACTTTCTCGGCTTTCAGTTCTTCCTTTTTCCCATTCTTTTCAATTGTTACAACAACACTTTTACCTTTAGTTTCAGCTTTTTCTACTTTTGTTCCAGTATGAATTTTTATACCACGTTTTTTGAAACTTCGAGCTAAAGTGTCGGACACTTCTTTATCCTCAATTGGTAAAATGTTATCCATCATTTCAATAATAGTTACTTCAGTACCAAGCACATTGTAGAAATACGCAAACTCAACACCGATTGCACCAGCACCAATTACTACTAGATCTTTTGGTTGTTTATCTAAACTCATTGCTTCGGTACTAGTAATAATATTTTTATGATCGATTGGAATTGCATCTATTGAACGTGGTCTTGCGCCGGTTGCAACGATGATATGTTTACCTTCAACTTCCTCAATCTTTTTTTTATTTGAATCAAGAACTTCTAATTTATTTTTTGAAATGAATTTTCCGAATCCTTGAATGTGATCAATTTTATTTTTTTTAATCAAGAATTGAACACCTTTTACAATTTTTTCAGAAACTCCCCGGCTTCTTTGGATAATTTTTGCGAAATCGAATTTTAAGTCGGTAAATGATAGTCCATATTCATCAGAATGATTCTTTGCCAAATCATACAGCTCCGCATTTTTTAGCAGTGATTTCGTTGGGATACAACCCCAATTCAGACAAACACCGCCTAAATTATCTTTTTCAATAATAGCAGTTTTGTACCCAAGTTGAGCGGCTCTAATTGCGGCAACATATCCGCCGGGTCCACCGCCTAAAACTACAATATCATAACTTTTACTCATGAATTTTTGTTCCTTTCGATTGCCCAAAACGATTAGATGAAGATTTTAAATATAGTGAAGATACCACTCAAAATAAAACAATGAATCTGATTATAAAGTGTCAAATTCGACCGTTTTATTCGATTTTACGATTTATAGTTTGTTGAGAATTTGTATTGAATTGATAACCATAGAGCTAAGCTTTAGTTATTATGACTATTGCATGAATAATATCTATACGTGATCGAGCAGCATAAAATCATTTTTTTTGTATGAACCTTTTAATAGCATGTTTTTTCCTTCGTAATTACAAATTTTATTAAGCGGACAGATTCCACAACTTGGATTTTTCGGTTTACATATTTCTCTTCCTAATCGAATAAGATTTGTGTGAAATGAATGAGCAATTTTCGGCGGGAAATCCTTATTTAATTGTTCAAAAGTTTTGTCGGGAGTTTTTGCCGAGACAATGCCAATCCTATTTACCGTTCGATGCACATGTGTATCAACAGGGCAAATATTTCTATCCATCGCAAAAAGTAAAACACAACTAGCGGTTTTAACTCCAACTCCGTTATAACTTGTTAATTCTTCAATTGCTTTATGTTCGCTTATATCTTTAAGATATTCCAAAGAAATTTTATTTTCCTTTTTAACTATTTCACTTAAGAAATTTTTTATAGCATGAGATTTTTGCTTTCCTAATCCCGCAATTTTTATAACAGATTCAATTGAAATCCTTTTTGCTCTGGCTGCTTCTTCCCATGTCGGATATTTTTGTTTTAATTTTTGAAAAGCTTTGTACGAATTATTATCATTTGTATTCTGGGAGAGAATCGTGGCTATCAGCATATCAACAGGATTCGGCAGTTTTGATGCACGTTTTGGAATTCCAAAATGTTTTACCAGAAGTGCATCTACTTTTTTAATTAGTTTATTTTTTTCATTCATAAGTAAGTAGATTTTTGTTATTCATTAAGATAATTGATACAATCAATAAGACCAACTTCTTTTAAACTAAAGTCCATTTGTGTTATCTTTGTTCAATTAAAATAATATTATGGAGTAATGATGCCGACATTGATGGTTAGTGTATCCGGAATACGAGGAATTGTTGGTGATGGATTAGATCCCGAAACAATTGTAAAATATACTCAAGCATATGCCGATTTTTGCGGAAGAGGAAAAATTGTAATTGGTTCCGATGGCAGAATCACCGGAACAATGGTAAAGAATTTAATTGTCGGTACACTTTTAGCAAAAGGGAATGATGTTGTTGATATTGGCATTACTCCTACTCCTACAGTTTTATATAACGTAAAAAAACTTAATTGTATTGGCGGAATTCAAATATCCGCGAGTCATAATCCGAATGAATGGAATGCACTAAAACTATTAAATAGTGAAGGCGAGTTTATGACTCCCGAACAAAATAAAGAGATGTTACATTTGTTAGAAAAGCCCGGTAAGCTAGCTAGTTGGAATGAATTAGGAAAACTTACAGTTTCTGATGAAGCATTAAAAAATCATTTAGAAGATGTACTTATATCAAAGTATATAGATGTTGATGCAATTCGCAAAAGAAAATTTAAAGTGTTACTCGATTGTGTAAATGGTGCAGGAAGTTATATAATGCCGCAGTTATTGGAAGAACTTGGTTGTGATATTGTAAAACTAAACTGCGATAAAAGTGGCATATTTCCTCGACTCCCAGAACCAATTCCCGAAAATTTAACCGAAACTTTGCAAGCCGTAAAAGAAAGTAATTCAGATATTGGAATTGTCGTTGATCCGGATGTTGACAGGCTTGTTTTAATAACAGAAAATGGTGAGCCGTTTATTGAAGAAAATACAATCACTCAAGCAGTAAAATTTGTTTTAGGAAAAGCTAAAGGTGATGTAGTTATTAATCTATCGACAACTCGCGCTGTTGACGATATTGCAAATCAATTTGCTGTGAAAGTTCATCGTTCAGCTGTTGGTGAAGCTAATGTTGTTAAAAGGATGAAGGAAGTCAATGCAATTATCGGAGGTGAAGGAAGCGGTGGTGTAATTTTACCCGAGTTACATTATGGAAGAGATGCATTAATCGGAACTGTTCTCACTCTCCAACATTTATTAGAATTCGGCGGAAGTATGAGCGAGTTGAAAAATGGTCTACCTCAGTATTACATTGTAAAAGGAAAAGTCGAGACAGGCAACAGGAAACCGGATGAGATTGTTGACAAGTTAATTGATATATATAAAGAAGACAATATTAACACAGAAGACGGATTAAGAATAGATTTCGAAGATCATTGGGTGCATTTCCGTAAATCAAATACGGAACCAATTATCAGATGTATAGTTGAAGCAAATACTGAAGTTAAAGCGAAAGAGTTAATGAAAAATTATTTTAATGTTTTGAGTGAGTTGATGAATTAGATAGACTCTCTTTTAACCACAACGTTCACCAAGGAGGCACGAAGTTCACTAAGTTTTATTCTTGCACCTTCTTTGTGTCCATTGTTGTTTTGATTTAAGTCTACAATGTCCCGTTAATTACTCTTCGGACACCATTTTTTAATAAAACAACGTTAAAATTGATTAACATACCAAGTTTACTTTCGCTTAATCGAAGATAAGTCAATATTTGGGCTAAATGAACATCATTTAAGGCATCAACTGACTTAATTTCGACAACAAATTTATCTTCAATAAATAAGTCTATTCTGTACCCTACATCAAGGTGGACATCTTCGTATTTTAAAGGCAGCGGTTTTTGCTTTTCGACTTTTAGATTATACTTTCTTAACTCGTATGCAAAACATTCTTCATAAGCACTTTCTAATAAACCTGGACCGAGAACTTTATGAACCTTTAAAGCAGCATCAAAAACAATCTTTGCAATTTCATTTTCATGCATTATATACCTTGTATGTTTATTGTAAGATTGATTTTACTTTTTCTTAACCACAACGTTCACCAAGGAGGTACGAAGTTCATTAAGTTTTACTCTTGTGATTTCTTTGTGTCCGTCGTGGTTTTGCTTTATGCTAATTATTTCATGAAAATTTATAAGCTGTAATAAATTTAAAAAAATTCAAGAAATAATTTTAGAGAAGTTTACTTCTGCGTTTAATAAAACTCAATAAAGCTGTATCAAATGGTTCGTTGGTATTTATAAGATTGTATTCAATTCCGAAACTTAAGCATTCCTTTTTAAGTTTTGTTAAATATTCAATGAAAGCCTCACGATAAGAAGCTTTAATCTGCAATGGTTGTGTTGTCATCTCCTCACCACTTTCTAAATCTACGAATACTCCGCTCCGATCAAATGCAAAACTTTGTTCAATCGGATCGAGTATTTGGAAAAGAATTACATCATTTTTTTTGTAATGGAGTTTCTTTAATGCGGATAGAACTTTCGCAATGTCATCAAAAAAATCTGAAATTAAAATTACCATTCCCCTTCTTTTAATTTTCTCACTTACTTGGCTCAAACAGTCAGCAGTATTTGTTTTATTCGAAGAAGTAACGTTGTTTATCTCCGTTAAAATATTTTTCAAATAAATTCTTGATGATTTTGGAGGAAGATAAGTTTCCAATCTATCGGAGAATAGACCTAGACCTACCGAGTCTTGCTGCTGTATTAACATATACGATAATGATGCTGCCAATATTTTTGCGTATTCCAGCTTTGTTATACTGCCTTGGTTTTTAAAATCCATTGACTTGCTTACATCTAAAAATATATGAGCAATTAGATTGGTCTCTTCTTCATATTGTTTGATATAGTAACGATCACTTTTTGCGTAAACCTTCCAATCAATATCTTTTAATTGATCGCCTTGCATATAGGGACGGTGTTCGGAAAATTCAACAGAAAAACCATGGTAGGGACTTTTATGAAGTCCCACCATAAAACCTTCAACAACATTACGTGCTTTTAGTTCGAGAGAGGCTAATTTTGATATGAGTGCCGGCTCTAAATAACTACGATATTGCGATTTATCTAGTGCCACTATTTAGGCTGTGCAACTGCTCTTTCTAGGATTTCTTCGGGGGTCAAACCTAGATTATCCAATTCACTTTGTGCAGATGGTGCTAACTCATGCTCGGGATATTTTGAAAGAAAAGATTCATAAGCTAATTTCGCATTATCTAAATCATGAATTTCATTCGCTAATAAAAATCCACTCATAAATAATGCACCAGGGGCTTCCTCAATGTGAGAGTATTCGTTACTAACAACTTGATAATATTCAACAGCCTTTATATATGATTCTTTTTCACTCAAGGTCTTAATCGCTCTACCTTGATATAGTTTTGCCATTTCTAAAAAAGCTAGACCCGCTTCATCCGTTTCGGGGAAATCGTTCACTATTTTTTCAAAATCTACTAATGCCTCTGCGTACAACTGATCTTGAATTTTAGTCTTTGCCGAATTCATCAAATCTTTTTCATTTTCACCTGAACATGCGACAAATATTATACTAAACATTACCATTAATACAATAATTTTTCTCATTTTCCTTACCAATTTTAATTAAAGAATTAAGATAACTATATTTCGTTTGGCTTCAAAAATACCTCCAAAGAAATACAAATTCCAGAGTTAAATGTTCCCTAAATTTTGCAGAAATGATCTAAATATTAACTGAATTTTTTAATGAATCACCGCGAGAAAAGGATATTTGACGACCGAGTTTTTCAATTCTTTGACGCAAATTTCTATGAGAAGAAATGGGATCAGATTCGGAATATCTTCGTTGGGGATACAACAAATACTTCTCCCGGTATGGCTGCGGAGTGAAATCCGGCATGACAACATTAGCGCCGCAATTTAGCCCCTTTTCCCTTCCCTCAAAGTCAAGTGAATCAAGAGATGTAGTAGCCGGGATATGTGTATTCTTTAATACCAAGCGGGCAACTGCGATAGCTTTTAACGTAGTTAGAACATCGCCAGCCGGTCTATTTTCATAGGGTGTATGTGGCGTTGGTATAAATGGTGCAAATGAAGCAATATCGACATCTAATTGTTTCATCAATAGAATATCATCAATTATATCATCGATAGTCTGCAGGGGCAGTCCAATTAAGCTACCGGTTCCGACTTGGTACCCTAATCTTTTAAGATATTTTAAATGTTGAACACGGTTTATGAAAGATTGCTTATTCGTGTATAGTGAATACTTCTTTTTATCGCAAGTTTCGTGTCTAAGTATATATCGATCAGCTCCGGCGATTTTCCATGATTTATATTCATCGAAACCTCTTTCGCCTAAACTGAGCATTATTGCTAAATTGGTATGGCTTTTAATAGAGTAGATTAGATAGGAAATAAAATCTAAATCTAATTTTTCATCTTCACCGGATTTAAGAACAATTGTATAAATACCAAGTTTGGCAATCTGAGAGGCAATTTCGATTATCTCATCAGGCTCCATTCTGTAGCGTTTAATAGTGTAATTTTCATCACGTAAACCGCAGTAATTACAATTCTTTCTACAATAATTAGAGATTTCAATGACTCCACGTAAATGAATTTCATCTCCGAAATAGTTTTTCCTTAGCAAGTCCGCACGATTAAATAGCATCTCAACTTGATGCTTTTCACCAAGTTCTAGGAGGGACTTAAGCTCATCACTACTGAAATTGTCTTTGTCTAGGATTTCATTTAAAATCTTGTCATTCATTCGGAAATCTGCTTTAGCCAGTAAAGAATATATTTATGAAGAAAAGCTCACAATCACATGAACAATAAACATACCAAGCTATCCACAAACAAAGAAGTGCTATTTTTATTCAGAATTTCACAAAAATTCTTAAAGGAGAGAACTAATCTAGATATTTATTCTAAGTGTTAAGCAATATGGGATAAGATGTGAGGGTTAAAAAGTGCATAAAAAAAGCCGGACTTATACAGTCCGGCTTTTTATCAGTAAGAAAAATCTTACTTAACAAGCAACATTTTCTTAACGTCTGTGAAGTTAGAGCCGTCAACACCGTTTGCTTGGATTCTGTAGATGTACATACCAGAAATCAAGTTAGAAGCGTCGAAGTTAACTGTATGGAAACCAGCAGCTAAGTTTCTGTTCATTAATGTTTTTACTTCTTGTCCTAAGATGTCATAGATCTTAACAGTAACGTCTGCAGCTTGAGGAATACCGAACTTAATAGTAGTAGATGGGTTGAATGGGTTCGGGTAGTTTTGTGATAAGCTGTAAACAGTTGGAACTGCTTCGTCTGTAACATTTGTAGTTGTATTAACTTCTTTAGAGTAAACTTTGTTACCACCATCATCAACAACTTGAATTACATAGTAGAATTCATCATTACCATCGTAATCTTGGTCATTGTAACGGATTGAAAGTGCACTTGTTTCAAGTGTAGCAATCATGTTAGCAGCAGCAGGTGTGAAACCAGCTTCAGTTCCTCTGTAGATGTTGTAGAATCTGATATCAGAAACACCATTATTTCCACCACCGTAATCTACTTCAGCGCCAACGTCAATACCTGTACCTGATTGAGCAGCAGCAGTGTATTCAGCGTCAAATCTAGGAGCAATATTGTCATATGATTGACCTAAAGCAGTAGCACTAACTGTAACAAATTCACCTTGTCTGTCTTCGTTACCACCGGCAGTTCTAATTCTGAATGATGTACTTGTGCTATCAAATACTGTATTAGCTTCGACGATGTATGAAGCACCAGCTTTACCTGAAGCTAAAACGTCACGTACATATTCCCAATCGTTAGAAATAGGATTCTTTCTTCTTTCAACTTGGTAGAAATCAACATCAGCACCCCAGTAGTCGAAATCAGCATCATCTTTAGTATCTAATTGAGGAGCAGAGAATTGAATTTTAACGTTCTTACCTTGATCACCAGGAACATCAGCAATACTTGTAATAGTAGCTGTAGATGTTAATTGATCGAGATACATTACATAACCACCTGTGTTACCAAAACCGTAAACTTCTATGAAGTAACCACCTGTGTAAGGTAATCTCCAGATAACTCTATCATAGAAATAGCCGTCATGATATGAATATAATGGACAGCAAGGAGCACCAGCTACCATAGGTGAACCGCAAACATAAGTTCCAACTTCTGGTAACAATGAAACCATAGCATCAACGAATGAGTTATCGACATAAATATCAACCCAATCTCCAGCTTCGCCTTCGAAATAATAGTAATCTATGTCAGATACATCCCATAGATTAGCAAATTCAGTTACAAAGCCATATTCAGCGATTGTAGCTGTATCACATTCATCATTATATTCGTAAGGATCATTTTTTTGAATAACTTTTAAATCGTCAACATATAATTGGCCCGCATCAAATGCACAGCCGCCATTAGAGAAATAAAGAATACCGAAATCAACATACCCACCGATAAATGCAGAAACATCAATGTAACCGAAGTTATCGGAGAAATTAACGAATTTATCACCATCTCTAAAAGGACCAACATAGACAGAAGATGTTAGAGTATAAAGGCCTGTCGTTACATTCGGGTTACCATATACATAAGCAACAGGTCTCCAATAAGTGAAAGCACCACCAGGAGCATTTTGATCGTAAGGAATGTTTGACCAAACTTTAAAATCGTACCACAATGGAGCAACATCATTACCACCTAAATTTGCTAAAGTCAAATCAGCAGCTTCAATGAAGAATGATCTGAATTCACCAGGTTGATAATTTTTGTGGCCCATAGATGTGTCCGCACTGTTGTAACGAGTTCCGGTTAAGAACCAGTCATTGATCGCGCCAACATTATAGAAAGGTAAAAATTCATACTTATTGTCGCCACCATCAGAAATTAATTCAGGTACGTTGTTTCTTCTTAATTTCAAGTTATCAAAGAAGAAGCCACCAGGATTATTGAAACCGCCAACTTCACCGTCTTGACTATCATATGAACTTTCAGAAACAAGAACGAATCTGAATTTAACCCATTTTGCAGGAGAAGCAATATAGCTAGAAATATTAACTTGAACGTTTTCTAACCATTGACCGCCTGTATCTCCGGTATAGCAAGATACATATGCCCAGTTAGTAAAAGGACCTGCAGAAGTTGCTGCAGACGCAACCTGAAGGTGAACACCATCCCAACCTTCTTCAAGATTATAGAAAGCATCAAATTCAACAACAGCAGAAGTTAAGCTTGATTGAATTTGGAATGATTGAGTTGTTTCAAGAGCAACTCTCCAATTGTGACCGTAACCAGGTTGTAAAAATAACGGATTGTTTGAGCCAATCCACCATGAATATTCTCCACCTTCGCCTTTAAAAGCATTGAAAGTAGTAGTATCGGCAACACCTGCATTAGCTCTATGATTTCCTAACCAAACATCAGCAGCAGCGCCATTTTCAAAGTTTTCAGAATAAACTGTAACGTCATTATTCTGTGGACCGTGAGGAACTTGAGTTTGGTCAGCTAATTTACCAAGCTCTTTCTTTTTGTTGAAAAGCAAATGATTCATTGTACGTACATCAACGTCACCTGCTTTAACTTCTTGCGCTGTCTTATTTGCAAATTCTTCTAAACCAGGTACATCTTTGGTTTTAGCTTCTTGTGCAAAAAATGTAGAAGCAAAAAGTAAAATAACTACTAAAGTGAGTAGTTTTTTCATGTAACCTCCTTAAGGTTATTGTTAATTAATTAATTTGTTTTCTGATAGTTTTTTATAATACTCCGGTTTCTGCTATTTCAATAAAACCTTTTGATGCATTTAACTTTGTATTTATACCTATCGGTAAAGTGATAAGATCACTAATGTGCCCATGTTGAACGTTGTAAATTACAGGAATTTTTAGATTTTTGAAATAGTCCACAATAATTTCGTTTAAAGAGAGTGTATTTTTAGATTTGTCAGTTTCATAACAATCAACAAATCTTCCAAGAATTATTCCTTTTACACTGTTAAATATATTTGCTAATCTAAGTTGATTAAACATACGATCAATTTTGTAAGGGGGTTCATTTATTTCTTCTAACATTAAAATCGAATTCCTAAAAGATGGGAAGAATTTAGAACCCATAATTGATATGATTGTTGATAAATTACCGCCAAGAAGTTTGCCCTCACCTCTACCGTTATTCAACACGAAAAATTTTTCCTCATTCGGATTTTTCAACTTTCCTATTTTACGATTTTTTGTAATCAAATCCCAAAAAAATTCTTCAGAAAATGAATTTATTTCAGCGGAAAAATTTGTCGCTACCATTGGTCCTGCAAATGTAATGATTCCGGCTTTATGATAAAGTGCTAATTGCAATGCCGTGATATCGCTAAAACCTACAAAAATTTTATTGTTCTTACGAATCAAGTTATAGTCTAATTTATCTAATAATCTAGCCGAGCCGTAACCTCCGCGCAAAGAAAAAACAGCTTTAATATTTTTATTGCGGAACATTGAATGAATATCATTAAGACGTTCAGCATCACTGCCGGCCAAATATCCTAACACTTTACCAACAGATTTACCAATTTCGACTTTATAACCAAGACGTTCTAAATAACTAGTACCTTTCTCGATTAAAGAAGAATCTAAAGGAGAAGAAGCGGGAGAAATAATCCCGATTACATCACCTTTTTGTAACCTTTTGGGTTTTAGTATTTTCATTAATTTATAAAAACAAGTGATTAATAATCAGCAAAGTTTAAAAATCTTTTACAAATCGGAATTAATATATAACTAAAGGTTAAATAAAACAAGAAAAATTATAATTTTTTTCCCCATAACAACTTAGTGTGATTTATATTACATCTTACTTCATGTATTCAGATAATCAGGTGGAAATTATTTCTTTATGTTCAAATTAGTACAAATAAAGAGGGACACCCTAAAGTGCCCCATCAACCACAATACAGGAAGGAGAGAGATTTTTGTACACCACAATGGCAGCTAGAGTACCATCGTGATAGTTTGTTAAGCTTATTTTAATAAAGTCATTTTCTTTGTAATGATATTTGCACCGGCTTCTAGTCTATATATATACATGCCGGATGATAAATTCTGTGCAATCCAATCGACTGTATAAGTTCCTGCAGCCTTGAAGTCATTAATCAATTCAGCAACTTGCTGACCCAGCACGTTGTAAACTCTTAACTTTACATTATCTGCTTGCGGTAAAGAAAACTGAATTTTAGTCGTTGGGTTAAATGGATTCGGATAGTTTTGTGATAGTTCAAAATTGTTTGGGATTGAACTTTCGTATTCGGTTTCTACCCCAACAACTGTTGTTGTAGTGATTCCATAGGAAGATGCTGCTGTCCATCCCTCAGTCCACAAACCATTATCAGGATCAAATGCACCGTGATAATTCACATTTGTGAAAAATTGATCTTCTAATTCGACTGGAGTTGAATTTAATTGTGGTCTAGGATCTAATCCTCGATCAGTTGTTCTGCTTATTCCTCTTAATTGTGGATCAACTATTTGATTTCCGTTTACAGCCAAATGATCTGCCGCCCATTGGTCACCTGATGCTATTGTCAATAAATCATTACCTGCTCCAAAGCCATACCAAATATTATTTGATAACACTAAGTTACCGTTTTCCATCTGTGTTCTACTGTCTTGACCATCTATATCTTCTATCTTCAAACCTACGCCAACATAATCGGTGAATATACTATTGTAATATTTTCCACCTGCATTATCTCTGAAATAGATTGCTCTGTCATTTCCGTCACCACCAACCCCAACTGAACTTGCACCAGAACCAATGTATGTTGCATTTGATATCATCGGGATTGCATATGGCTCACATGTTTCACAGTCATCCCCACCGTCGTGTTCTCCGCCTCTTCCGGCTTCATCTTCACCTTGGAGTGCAAACCAAAACTGGTTTTTGCCTCTCCAACCTTGATCATAATCAAATGCATCATCCCCGCACATGATTGCCGCTAAGTATCTTGTATTTACTGTTCCGCCAAACCATTCATAGCCGTCATCAAAGTTTGCTATTACTTCTATATATTCTATCGTTGTGCCGCTTCCTACTGCGCCCATCGTTAATCCGTTTATTTCATCCCCGGGAACTCCACTTATTGAAAATCCTCCGTGACGGATTGATACATATCTTAATACTCCAGAGTTATCGCTATCGTCATTTCCACCGTATCTTGCGTTAAATTCTCCCGGAATTCCTTCTATTTGATTTTGGGTTGTTGGTTGGTTTGTTGTTGCTTCACCTAATACTATCAATCCTCCCCACAATCCTCTATCTGTAAGTAGTAAATCTTCAGGTACTGTTACGTCATCCAATTCACTTGTGAATATGATCGGACTTTCAGGTGTACCTTCTGCAAATATTTGAGCGCCGCGTCTTACAACCAATGCACTGGCTCCATCGCCTGTTGTTATGTTTGATTGTAATCTTCCTTTTATTACAGTCCCGGCTTCAATTGTTAATGTAGATAATGAATCTACAAATATTAATCCGTCTAATATATATTCATTATTCGATGTCCAGGTTACATTACCTACTATATCATTCGATACTAATACTTGAGCAAATGATGTAGTGGCAAAAAGCAACATTATAAAGATGGAAAGTTTTTTAAGCATTACTTCTCCTTTATGATTTTTGATAAAATAATTTATAGTTCATAACTAATACCTACTGAATAATTAATTCCATTTGTGTATTCACGATATATGTATTCTTGACCGTTGTATTTGTAAACTTCTTTATGGCTTGAATTAAGAATATTTTTCACCGCAAACTTTAGAGTGAAGTTGTCGATAATTTTCTGCGATATGTTAAGGTTAAGTCTTGAAGCCGGTTGTTCGAAAACATCAGGAGTAATATTTGCCGATACTTTGGAAAGTCTTTCTCCGAAAACATTGTAATCGAGCGATACGGATGTACCAAAATCGTAATTGATGTAATTAA
>QZJX01000009.1 GCA_003599395.1 Ignavibacteriales bacterium
TTAATTGTAACAATTGCAATTATACAGTTGAATTCAATATACAATAATATATTCGAATTTGATTTTAGCGAGGTTGTGCTTCCCCCCGATCCACATGAATTTGTATCTGAGGTTGACAAACAAAACTTTGAATACATAAAAGATTACTTCGATAACGAATTCCGATCAAAATTTTTAGATTCAATTAAAGCCAATACTCTTGTAAAGATTGACACAGTTTATCAGGAAATTTTAAAAGATGCCGCGTTAGCCGACAGTATAAAAAAACTGCAAAATGAATTAAGCACATTAAGAACACAAGCTATACAAAAAGATACAACGAATAATGTGATTGTTAATAAAAATATTATTGATGAACAGTGGGCAAAAAAGACAGCAAAACTAATTGAATCCATGAACCCAAAAAATGCTGCTAAAGTAATCCAAAATTATTCCGATAATGAAGCAAGAGAACTTATATACAAAATGAAACAAAGCAAAGCAGCAGCAATATTGTCACATTTAGATCCCAATTTTGTTAATAGAATAACCAAATCACAAATATGATATTTAATCCATTGTTCATAGATTCTGACACTAAGCAGATAAACCCGGTTGGTTTTGGGAAGACTAATAGTACATATCTTTTTAAAGATATAATTAATGTCGCTAAAAACTTTTCTGCAGAAAGATCATTCAACTCTACTTCTATTCTATCAAATATTTTAAGTGATATTAAAGGGCTTATAAATTCTCCCGAAGATGCTGGAATTAAGCTTGATAATAAACTCAACTTATTATTGAATGAGTTGAATATCTCAAGTGCAGTCAATCAAATTGGTTTTGATGATATATCAAATGATTTATTTAAAGAGTCAAGTATTATTTCCGGTTCACCAAAAGAAGTTACTGAATTAATCACCGAAGCTCTTAAAAAATTAGAAGAAGAATTTAAACTAGAAATTGTATTACCCAAAGACCTTCCCGGCGAAACGGAACAAGAATTATCTAACGAATCAAATTTATCAGCACATATAGCTTCGCTTTTACTTTCTGATAAACCACTTACATTTCATATTCTACAAAACAATTCCGAAAACCTACTCACATTAAGTATTGAAAAGGTTCCTCAACAATCGATGGAAATGAAGTCCGGTAAATTTAATGTAACACTATTTTCAGTTACCTTGAATCAATCAGAAAGTGTTGAGCTACAAGAATCTTCATTGGAGAAGTTTATTTCGAAAATCAATGCGAAAGAAGAAAATCCGGATATTAGACCAACTGATAATTCTAAACCAACAGTTGATAATAAACTCATTAAAAATATAGATACACAACAAAATAACAACTCAAAGATTATCGAATCCCTCCAGACTAGCGAAAAAGATATTCCGGGTAAAAATATTGACCAAAAGATAAATTTAGTTCAAGAAAAACCTCTAACCCAAAGCGAAAATCAAAATCCATCGTATAAGGGAATTGATCTTTCAACTGTAAAAGAACTTGAAAAAAACTCTTTAAATAAAGGAATTAATTCTACAGAGGTTGAACAGAAAAAAGTCTTTGACTCAGCAATAAAGAGTGAAGCAGCAAATTCGAAAACAACAAATCAGAAAGCAGAAACAAATACAAAGATTAATGATGACGCCTCAACCAAATCCGAGAATCAAACAAAAATTACTAAGAATGATAGCCCGATTGTAAGAAATGAAGAAGCTTCGATGAAAATAAATTTAAATGGCGAAAGCACTCAAGTTAATAATCAAAAAGATTTACGTGTAGATTCCAAACCATTAAGCACAATTGAAGGTGATATAAAATCAGAGAACGATGTTAAGATTGAGAACCTCCCATTACATAACACAAATAAGCTAAATGATAATGACGGGAAATTAGTATCAAGCCATTCTGTGAATAACGATGTTACGAAATTAAACTCAACAAAACATCAATTGGAAGCAAATTCTGAGATCTCTTATAAGAATGATTTATCAGAGGATAGCAATTTAGGTAATGATGTTTTCGCTAAGAGAATCAATTCAGCTCAGAAGCATGAAACAAACAATGAAATTATAATCAAACTAGAGCCCAAGCAAGAAAAACAAATTGACGAATTCAATAATAACGTTCGCAAAAATTTTGTTGAGAATATTGAAAAGATTATAACTGCCAACAAAACAAACTTTGTTAAAATAGATGAAAGTATTTTGGACAATAAAGAAGAGTTGACGTTAAAATTAAATCAGGTAATTAATTCAGACAATAGATTTGCTGATACGAAGAAAGAACCAAAAAATAATACAAAAGCAATCGATCAGATCTCAGATATATTTAAAAAAGTTGAGCAGCGGTTGGAGAAAATAAATTTGAGTTCACAGTCAAATGCTCAAAGCAATACATTTTCGGAACACGAAATTTTAACGGGGAAGATTCGAGCTTCAAAACCGGAAGAAGTAGCAGGAATCAAGATTGATGAAAGTGATATGCGATTGAAGATTGATACACCTCAAAAAGATGCTGATTCCCCCGCTAATGAAAATAGTGGAAAAGAATCTAAAATAGTCGATTCCGACAGCAGGGATAAAAATGTATCTAAAAACAACACTGCACCAACTGATACTCAATCAACTAAGATTGACAATCCAGTTTCATTGAGTCAAAGCAATCGACAAGTAATTTCAGAAAATCAACCAAATAATTTTAACGAAGCGGTTCATGTTAGAACTAAAGAAATATTCCAACCGGAGTTAAATAAAAAACTTCTTAATGAAATTTCCAATATGGCGATTTCTGACAAGAAAGATAAAGCCATTATAAATCTGGCTCCGGCAAAACTGGGTAAGATTAGAATTGCTTTGGAAATTATAGACAACAAACTTAACGCAAGATTGGAAGTTGAAAGTCAAGCCGCAAAAGAAATGTTAACTAATCAAGTTGATTTCCTTAAAGAAAGTTTGAACAGCAATGGACTTCAACTAAATACTATTAACATCTCACTACAGAATTCTGATCAAAAAAATAATAAAGCGGCTCGCGAAAAACGCAAAGATACAAATGTTGAAAAACTTGAATCCAAAGATAAAGGCAGTAAAGAGAATAAAACAAAAACCTTAGGTTACAACACATACGAATTTATAGCATAGAGGCTTATTATGATTGATATACTTTCAAACAACTACAACACAAACACTCCGGTCTATGGACAGCAACAAGGTGTACTTGGCAAAGATGATTTCATGAAATTGATGATACAGCAACTGAAACATCAAGATCCGTTAAGCCCCATGGAAAGTCAAGAATTTGCCGCTCAACTTGCTCAGTTTACATCACTTGAACAATTATCAAACCTCAATAGCAATGTGAGAGAAAGTATTGATGCTAATTATTTATTGTCCCAATCTATCAACAATACAATGATGTCAACCCTGATCGGGAAAGATGTCAAATTCCAAAGCAATGTAATGGAAAATAAAGGTGACAATACTGTAAGTCTTGGCTACAATTTACCGGCAAATGCTACTAATGTTAAAGTTAATATCTATGATGCAAACGGTAAAATAGTCCGCACGATAGAAAATGCAGGAAATACTCAAGGTGACCATAAACTTTCATGGGATTTTACCGATAATGAAGGTAACAAATTAGCAAATGGTAAATATACTTTTGAAGTAGAAGTAACAAATGGCGGAGAAACAAGCGTGAGTAACAATGTATTTCAATATGGCTCTATAACCGGTGTTAGGTTCACTGAAAATGGAACTAAGATTTTAATAAACAATATTGAATACTTACTCTCGGATATTCTCGAAATACTTAACCCAACTCAAATTACAAATAATGGAGGTTCGGAAGACGATGCCACAAATTAACGGTGTAAGTGTTCCTTTCGTCCCGATAATTGAAAATAATAACTTCGATCGCTTTAACTCATCGAAAGAAGTCAGTTCAAAATTCAATGATCTTCTTAATGATGAGTTATCGAAACTGAAATTCTCAAGCCACGCAACAAAACGGCTTGAAGATAGGAACATTGTTCTAAGTAATGAAGAAATGGGAAAAATTAATGAAGCAGTTCAAAGAGCAGAAGACAAAGGCTCTAAAGATTCATTAGTGATGATGAACGGAAATGCTTTCATTGTAAACATCCCAAACAAAACAGTGATCACAGCAATGCCTTTAGGTAGCAATGATAATGTTTTCACAAATATTGATAGTGTAGTTTTTGCTTAAAAAATAATTAAACAATAACAATAAAGAGCGGGACCTAATGAGGACGCTCTAACTCGGCCGACCGACTGACGCTGAGTAAAACAACCTTAGGAGGTTAAAAATGGCACTTCTAAATTCACTTTTCGCTGGTGTATCCGGTTTAAGAAACCACCAATCAATGATGGACGTAATTGGTAACAATATTGCCAACGTCAATACAATAGGTTACAAAGGTTCAAGAGTTACTTTCAGTGATACTTTTAATCAATTCGTAAAAGCCGGTACAAACCCAACCGAAAACACAGGCGGTACAAATACATTTCAAGTTGGTTTAGGTATGAAGATTAATTCAATCGATCGTAACTGGAATCAAGGTACATTTGAAAGAACAGGAATCACAACTGACTTAGCATTACAAGGTCCGGGAATGTTTGTTCTTAAGAGTAACGGAGAACAATTCTATTCACGTGCAGGCGCTTTCGTTTTTGATGCTGAAGGTAAATTGGTTAATCCACAAAACGGAGCGATTGTTCAAGGTAAAATTGCAAACAGTGAAGGCGCAATACCTCCCGGAAACAATTTAGAAGATATTATAATCGACACAAACCAAAAATTACCAGCTGTCGCTACAAGTTTAATTAGCTGGGGCGGTAACTTAAAAAGTAATTCTGATTTAACTAGAAGTGAAAGCGTTATGATGCGCGGAAATATTCAGAATGACGGAACCTTAGATGGATCTTCCACAATGGTGTCCACAAAAGTTTATGATACTTTTGGTGAAGAATACAAACTAGAAGTAAAATACACAGAGACAGCTAATCCAAACGAATATGATATGACTTGGGAAGTTTTGGATGCAGACGGAAACTCAGTCGGTACTTCAGCAGCAGCAATTACTGTTGCATTTGTCGATGACGGTTCAGGTAATTTTGTAATGGATGATGCTTCAAAAGAAAAATTTGATCCTAATGCAGCAGGTTATGATGCAAACACATCAGTATCTTTCACAGGTGTCGGTGCAAACGCCGGTGATCTTCAATTTCAAATTGATGCTTCAACCACTTCAAACAATGCAAGCACTCAGACACTAAGTATTTCAGCTGATGGAAATAGAACTCCAAATATAGTTTCCGGTTCGGTTACAGCATTTGATTCTCTCGGTAACTCACATCAATTGACTTTAAAATTCACAAAGATTAATACAAACGAATGGGCTTGGACAGTAACCGTTCCCGGTACAAGCACTGCTGGTGGACAATCAACATCGACAAGCGGTACAATTGCATTTAATGCTGATGGTACATTGGATCCTGCAAATATTTCACCAAATAATCCGCAATTCACATTCCAGCCTGATGGTGGTGCTAATCCTGTTGTAATCGACTTAAATTTCGGTAGCGGATTCTCAGGTGTTACTCAGACTTCATCTAGTTCGGTTGTTTCTGCATTGAGTCAAGACGGATCAGCTGCAGCATCACTTTCAAACTTAAACATCGATCAATACGGAAATATAGTTGGTATTTTTTCAAATGGTAATTCTAGAACATTAGCGCAAATTATGGCTGCGACATTTACCAACCTAAACGGATTGATAAGTGTTGGTGATAACATGTACTCAGCATACGCAAACTCGGGTGAACCAAGAATCGGAAGTCTGGGTGAAGAAACAGGAACTACAGTTCAGTCCGGTGCGTTAGAACAATCAAATGTTGATCTTTCTGAAGAATTCACAAAAATGATCGTATCACAAAGAGGATTTCAAGCAAACGCCAGAGTAATAACTACCGCGGATAATCTTCTTCAAGAAATAACTAATCTAATAAGATAATTTAAGTTAAGTCCATTATAAGGAGAGATGAAATATTCTCTCCTTTTCATTTTGATCAAGTGGTTAATATCAGCCACTCTTTTCTTCATTTTCCTTCAAAAATCTAAATTTTCGAACTTTTTTCCATGGCACAGCAGTTGAAATTAAATAGATACTATGGAACCAAAAGAAAAAAACTTAGACGAAAATTTAGAGGAAATAACTTCCACACCGGAAGTTAAACCAAAATCTAAATTCAATCCAAAAATCTTGATTTTCGGATTGCCCCTTTTTGTACTTCAATTAATAGTTGTGTATTTCATAACCGCAAACATCTTAATCAAAAAGATGGATGGAAGAACTCCCGAGAAAACCGCAACTGAAGCTGTAGCGGAATCACCGGCGGAAGCTGAGGAAGAAGACACAACCATGAATCATTTTGGTGAATATATTTTTCAAATAGAGGACATAATTGTAAACCCGGCTTATACCAAAGGCGAGCAGTTACTTCTATCTTCTGTTGCGTTCGATGTACCAACTGAAGTTACAAGAAAAGAACTTGAGAAAAAACAAATTCTGGTTAAGGATATGATTATCTCAATCCTTTCCAGCAAGACGATTAACCAACTCAGTAACGTAACTTATAAAGACACTTTAAGAGTTGAAATCACCAATAAGTTACAAAGCAGTTTTAGTGAAATGAAAATTAACAGAGTTTATTTCAGTAAATATATAATCAACTAAAAACTATGGCTGAAGTACTAAATCAACAAGAAATTGATAATCTGCTAAACAACGTCAAAAGCGGAACGGAAGAAAAAAACGATTCGTTCGAACAAAAAGAAGCTGTTCCTTTTGACTTTCGTTTACCAAATAGAATATCAAAGCATCAATTAAGAACCATCACAAACATTCACGAAAATTTTGCCGAAAGTTTGAGTTCATTTTTAGTTTCAAAACTTCAGACATTGGTATCAACATCCGTAGCTTCTGTAGATCAGCTATATTATTCGGAATATGTTCTATCGGTATCCAATCCCTCTTGTTTGTTCACCTTTGATATTAGAAATACGGATATAAAAGGAATTTTAGAATTCAGTCCCGAATTAGCTTTGGTACTTGTTGATCGCTTACTCGGTGGCAGTGGCGAAGGTAAAAAAGAATCGAAGATCATTACTCCTATAGAACAAAAAGTTCTAAACGTTGTTGTTGAAAGTGCGATGGTAAATTTGACAAAAGCATGGAGCGTTGTTGATAAATTAGATTTTGCGGTTGATAGATTTGAACCCGATATAGACTTCGCACAAATAACGTCACAAAATGAATCAGTTTTACTTATTTCATTTGAAGTAATGATAGGTGAAGAAAGTCATTTTATGAATTTGTGTTTTGCGACTTTCTCTTTCGATAGAATTCTTGCAAAACTAGCTTCACAAAAGTTTTCATCAATTAGACCCACGGATTATCATGGTTCAACTTCACGTGAAGTAATTTCTAAGAGCTTATTATATGCAGAAGTTCCTTTAAAAATCGAACTTGGTAAATCATCAATTTCAGTTGCAGAGTTTATGAACTTAGAAGTCGGCGATATAATCAACTTGAACAAAAAAATATCCGATAACTGTGAAGTAAAAATGGAAAATAAAGTTATTGGCTACGGCCGACCCGGATTAGTTAATAAGCGTAAAGCCATAAAGATCATTCAAAAATTAATATAAAGTAAGAGTGGTAATAAAATGGAAGATAAAACAACAAAACCCGAATCAGAAAAAAGTGTAAATCCATCAGTAGAAACTCAAGCAGCCGTTTTTGACGAGTTTGATGAATCGACAAAGAAAACATTCGGTGAAAACAAACTGGACTTTCTGCAAGATCTGCAGCTTAATGTATTTATTGAACTGGGTAGAACAAAAATGCAGATCAAAGATATTCTAGAATTAGAACGCGGTTACGTAATTGAACTTGATAAGATGGCAAGTGAACCGGTTGATATCTACGTAAACAACAAAAAAATTGCAGAAGGCGAAGTTGTTGTGATCGATAAGCATTTCGGAATTCGCATTACTAACCTAAGCCAACCGGCAGAAAGATTAAAAGGATTGTATTAATGGGAATCTCCGATGTTTTCCAAATGATCTTTCCACTATTGGCAATAACTTTGCTGTTAGGCGGTGTTTACTTTTTTATTAGTAAGAAAAAGTTCATCGGTAATTTTGCTAAATACAATTCAATCCCGATTGATATTGTTAGTGTAAAATCAATAATGCCGAAGAAGTATATCGCTGCTGTTAAAGTTGAAGACAAACTTTTAATTCTTGGAATCTCGGATCATTCAATAAATCTTTTACAAGAAAAAGATTTTGATTCAGAGCAGTTGATTAATCCAAACAGTGAAAAAGTTCGTTCAAAATTTCATGAAATATTAAAAAACAGTTGGCCAGGTAAATGAAAGCAGTTAGAATTATATTGTTTGTCATATTGCTTTCATTAGCTGCACAAGAAATTCAAGCTCAATCAACTATTCCATTTCCCAAAATTGGAATTGATGTCGGTCAAGCTCAAAGTGGTGAAGATGTTTCTACAACTTTACAAATCTTACTTTTACTTACTGTTTTATCTCTAGCACCATCTATTCTTATAATGACCACTTCTTACTTAAGAATAATTATAGTTTTTCATTTCTTGAAAAATGCTTTAGGTACACAACAAATGCCACCCAGCCAACTTTTGGCGGGAATTGCATTGTTCATTACATTTTTTATTATGGCACCGACTTGGTCTAAAGTTAACGACATAGCTTTAAAGCCTTTGATGGACGGTGAAATGACTGTTGAACAGGCTTATGATGCCGGTGTTGAACCGATAAGAGAATTTATGTTTACTCAAGTACGAAATGAAGATTTAGAATTATTTGTCGGTTTGGCTAACATCGAACAACCGGAAGATAGAAATGATTTACCGACATACATCTTAGTCCCGGCTTATGCACTGAGTGAGCTAAGAGCAGGATTTATTATCGGGTTCTTTTTGTTTATACCATTTGTGATGATCGACCTTATAATCGGAAGTATTTTGCTTTCGATGGGTATGATGATGATACCTCCGATGATGATTTCTCTTCCATTCAAAATTTTACTTTTCATATTGGTTGACGGTTGGAATCTAATTGTTGCATCTGTTGTGCAAGGAATATTAAAATGACAGAAGAATTAGTTATAGAAGTATTGACCGAGGTTTTCTACACAGTATTTATAATACTTTTACCAATACTCGGTGTTTCATTAGTCGTTGGTATTGCAATCTCAATTTTCCAAGCAGTTACCTCAATTCAAGAAATGACATTAACATTTGTACCAAAAATTTTATTCACCGCAGTGATGATTGTGTTTTTGATACCATGGATTTTAGACAAGTTGATAAGTATAACACTAAAACTGTTTAATATAATGGTGACAATTGTATGATGAGTGAAATTCTTGTTACCCATTTTATGATATTTCTTTTCATCTTTGTACGCATTATTACCGTTTTCGTAACAGCTCCGTTATTCAGCAATAAAGCATTCCCTAGTATGGCAAAAGTTTCCTTAGCTCTCGTTATTTCCTATTTAATATTTACTTTTATAGATAAGTCAAGTGTGCAATTGGAAATCACAATTTGGTTTATAGCCACCAACGTAATTAAAGAAATTATAACCGGGGCGCTTATTGGTTTTAGTGTCACATTGGTTTTTTACGCAATATCATTCGCCGGAACCATTATCGGTTTTGATATTGGTCTTGCCATGGCTCAGGTATTTAATCCGACAGAAGAAACAAATAATAACGTACTTGGCGAATATCTTTACATTCTTGCAATACTCGTTTTAATATTAATAGATGGTCACCATTATATAATTCGCGGTGCTGTTTATTCGTTTACTATAATTCCACTTGGGCATTACACTATTAATGCCGAAGTGTATGATTACTTGGTGAAAATGGGTGCAATGGTTTTTGTACTTGCTGTAAAAATTGCATCTCCAATATTGGTTTCCTTTTTCCTCGTTCATATCGCCGAAGGAATCATGGCAAGAGTAATTCCGCAAATGCAAGTTTTCTTTGTTACTTATCCCCTTAAAATTGGATTAGGTATTGTTCTCTTAATGGTTACAATTCCATTGTATTTACACATGATTAAAAATCTACTACATCTTTATGAAGAAAAGTTATATCAACTAATTCAGTATATGAGTTAAGAAATGGCCGAGCAACCGGGACAAGAAAAAACCGAACAACCTACGCAGAAGAAACTTGATGACGCCAGAGATAAAGGCCAAGTTGCTAAAAGTATGGAAATTTCTTCATTTACCGTATTTGGAACCGGTCTGTTAATTCTATTTCTATTTCAGGGTTTTATAGGACAAAGATTATCTCAAATCTCTACTTCTGTTTTTTCTTCACTAAGCACTTTGGAACTGAGCTATAACTTAGTTCAAATGTACGCATTAAAGGGTGCGGGATTTTTTTTCATATCGCTATCCCCTTTCTTTATTGGCATTCTTGTTTTAGCACTTGCAGTAAACTTGGCTCAAGTTGGAATAAAACTTTCACCTAAAGCTTTACAGCCGAAATTTGAAAAACTCGATCCGATTAAAGGATTAAAAAACAAAATATTCTCTTCCCGAGCATTGGTCGAGGCGCTTAAGTCAATATTGAAACTCGTGATGATCGGGTTGTTTACTTACATTTCATTAAGCACGTTAATTATTCAATCAACCAACTTGCTGGATCAATCAATAGAAGAAATAGTTGATTTTATGGCTGATGCAGCACTTTCATTTTTGTGGAAGATACTGATTGTTTACGCTGTTCTTTCGATTGCAGATTTTCTATTTCAGAAATACAAGTTTAAGAAAGACATGATGATGACCAAGCAAGAAATTAAAGATGAGCATAAACAAACCGAAGGTGATCCATTTATTAAAGGGAAAATTAAAACCAAGCAGTTTCAAATGTCTCGTAACAGAATGATTATGGAAGTGCCGAAAGCCGATGTTGTTATTACAAACCCAACTCACTTTGCAATTGCTTTAAAATATGATTCGGCAAAAAATTCAGCACCAATAGTTCTTGCAAAAGGTATGGATGAAGTTGCATTGAAAATAAAAGAAATTGCTCGTAAAAATAACATACCATTATATGAAGATAAGCCTTTAGCTCAAGCATTGTATAAAGCTTGCAACATCGGTGATGAAATTCCGGAAAAACTTTTTGAAGCTGTCGCAAAAATTCTAGCATTTGTATTCAAGGCTAAACATAGTAAGAGGAAGAGTATAGTATAATGTTCAGCATCAATAAAAATAGCGATGTTATATTAGCATTTGGCTTGATCTTAATGCTGGGATTAATGCTAATTCCTCTACCGGCAGTATTTTTAGATTTCTTTTTGGCGTTGAATATTTCGCTCGCTCTTTTAGTGTTAGTTCTATCTTTATACATAAAATCACCCTTAGATTTCTCAGTTTTCCCAGGATTACTCTTAATTCTGACTCTATTCAGATTGGCATTAAATATCAGTTCAACAAGATTAATATTAATAGATGGTTATGCCGGACAAGTTATTGAATCTTTCGGGAGCTTTGTTGTAAGTGGAAACTTTGTTGTTGGTTTTATCATCTTTATGATTCTCGTTATTATCCAGTTTATTGTTATCGTAAAAGGTTCGGGAAGAATCTCTGAAGTTTCTGCACGGTTTACCTTAGATGCTATGCCGGGTAAGCAAATGGCAATCGACGCTGATTTAAGCTCTGGATTAATTTCCGAATCTGAAGCCAGATCAAGGAGAGATAACATTTCACGTGAAGCCGAATTTTTTGGCGCTATGGATGGCGCCAGCAAGTTTGTTAAGGGTGATGCTATCGCCGGGATTTTAATTAATGCTATAAACATTATTGGTGGATTTATAATAGGTGTTGCTCAAAAAGGAATGCCATTTACGGATGCTCTTCAAAGCTATACAATTTTAACAATCGGTGATGGATTGGTTTCACAGATTCCGGCATTGGTTATTGCAACTTCTGCCGGTATGGTGGTTACACGAAGTGCTTCTGGATCATCATTGGATTCACAAATGAAGTTACAGCTTCTATCAAATCCTCGTGTGCTTGGTACACTTGCCGGTGTTGTTATGTTAATGGCTTTTGTTCCCGGGATGCCTATGATTCCTTTCATGTTTATAAGTATCGCAGCGGGTGCCGGTTCATTTTTTACTAAGAAGAGTTTGAATAAAAAACAATTAGACATTACGGACAAAGAAGAGAACGCCGAAGAAGAAAAAGAAGAGAATGTTGAGCAATATCTGCAAGTCGATCCGATCGAGTTAGAGATTGGTTATGGTTTAATTAGTCTTGTAGATGAAAATGAAGGCGGAAATTTATTTGAAAAAATTTCATCAACAAGAAAATTTATTGCATTAGAATACGGAATTTTAATTCCCCCTGTTAGAGTTAGAGATAACTTACAATTAGAACCGAATCAATACATTATAAAAATTAAAGGCAACATCGTCTCTTCGTTTGAAATTCATACTGACAGATGGCTTGCAATGAACAGCGGATTGATTGACGAGGTACCGGATGGCATTCCTACAAAAGATCCGGCATTTGATCTCCCTGCTGTTTGGGTTAATAAGGAAGGCAAAGAAAAATCAGAAATTCTTGGCTACACAGTTGTCGATGCTATTTCTGTTTTAACAACTCATCTGCAAGAAACATTGAAGAAAAATTTTGATAAGATTTTAACAAGACAATCAGTTAAACAATTATTAGAGAACTTGAAAAAAGATTACAATGCGGTTATTGAAGATATTAATCCGGAAGTTCTTCCGCTTGGAACAATACAAAAAGTACTACAAAATTTATTGCGAGAATACATTCCGATTAAAGATCTAGTCCAAATTCTTGAAGCGCTAATAGATTATTCAAAAGTCACAAAAAATATAGATGTATTAACAGAATATGCAAGACATGCAGTGGGGGATGTAATTGCAAATAACTTTAAGGATTATAACAATATTATTCACGCAGCTGCTCTTGGAGAAAAACTTGAACAACATATAATCTCATCAATAAAAGAACAGAAAGATGCTATACAAACTCTCGGATTGAATCCGAATTTATTAAATACACTTAAACAAAATATTGCAAGACTTATTGATAAGTTTACAAGTCTAGGTTATTCCCCTGTAATTATTACATCAGCAACAATTCGACCATACTTTTATAGATTATTTACTTCGAGTTTCCCGGAACTAGCCGTTATTTCTTATTCGGAATTACCTTCTCACATCGAACTCGAGTTAATTGATAAGTTAGAGGTTTCAAATGCAAACTAAAAAATATACTGCCGCCACATTAAAAGAAGCTACCGAAAAAATGAAAACTGAACTCGGAAGTGAGGCGATGATATTAAGCACTCGTATAATTGAACAACCTAAAAATGGAACTATCCAAAAATTATTTGAAGTTGTTGCCGGTTATGAAGAGGAGATCAAACAGTTAAATAAAATTCAGAAAATCACTAAGAATGCAGAAAGTCGCCCGAAGCCGGCATTAAAAGCGAGCACTGACCTTGAAGCAAGAAAATCGGCTGCAAAAAAGATACTTTCAAACGGATTATTCAATGAGAAAAAAAACGTTGACGATCTGAAGAAGGAAATACAGACTGTAGTTGAAGTCTTACGTGAAAAAGATGTAAAAGATGATGTTATCAAAATGGTTATAGATTATTTAAAAAAATCAGAAAAATTTCTTTCTGTTAACAACTTAGATGATTACGTAATTACCGGATTAGCGTCCTTGATAAAAACAAAAAACTTTTCTGTTGAAAAAAGAAAGACCGGTAAAGTTGTTAGTATTATTGGTCCAACCGGTGTTGGCAAAACAACATGCATTGCTAAACTTGCAGCTATCTCAAAAATAATTCACAACCTTGATATCGGAATTATATCAATTGATACATATCGATTAGGTGCTATTGATCAACTTAGAATTTTCTCGGAGATCAGTAATGTTGATATGCTGGTTGCTTATGAGCCCGAAGATATGCCAAAGTTGATAGATAAACTAAAAAAGAAAGATTTGATTTTTATCGATACTACCGGAAGAAGTCAAAGAAACATTGGTGAACTCCAAAAGATGAAAGAGTTTTTATCTCAAATAAAAATCGATGAAACTTATTTGGCATTATCATTATCAAGTTCCTCAAAAAATCTAATTGATGCGGCGGATAAGTTCAGCATGTTTAATTATGATTCTTTTATTTTCACAAAAGTTGATGAAGCAGTTACTCATGGGAATATGGTAAATCTTTCCGTAAGAACACAAAAGCCTGTAATATATTTGACCAATGGACAAATAATTCCGGATGATATTTTATCAGCAGATCCTGAGTATGCAGCAACTTTGATTTATAATGGACATAACTAATTGTCATGTTTGATCAAGCTCAAAAACTGAGAGACTATTATAATTCTCCGGTTTCAAAAAAAGCAAATAATAACCGTCAATTAATTTCTATAACATCGGGCAAAGGCGGAACAGGTAAAACATTTGCAGCGTTTTATCTATCTCAATTTCTTGCTAAGCAAGGCTACAAAACTCTTCTTGTTGAATTTGATTTTAACCTTGGCAGTTTGTCCTACCATTTGAACATTAATCCTGATGCAACGATTTGCGATCTCTTTTCCGGTTCTGCCTTGTTTGATGAAACAATAGTCGAAGTGGAAAACAATTACAGTATTATCTTTGGTGATAATGGCAAACTTAATTTCCCAGAAAACAAAGTTGCTCACATTCGAAATTTCTTCGGTTATCTTAATAATAAAACAAATAATTATGATTATATAATTTTGGATAACGGAGCCGGAATAAGTAATGAAATATTTGAAACGATAAAGCACTCAACAATGAATTTAATTGTTACAACTCCCGATCCCGTTGCTGTTATGGATGCTTATGTAATTCTAAAATTAATGACAAAAAATTCTATAGATATCCATAAAGGGATAATTATTAATAAATGTAAAAACCCTGAAGAAGGAAAAACAGCTTTCGAAAACTTAAGTAAAGCGAGCAAACATTTTCTTAAAGAAGATATCAATTTTGTCGGCTCAATAAGTAATTTCGATCTTACCAATTCGCTGCAATTAATAAGTTCTTCTAACTTTAACGATACCCCAAACAGAAAATTATTTAGTGAATTTGAGCTCATATCTCAAGCAATTTCTAAAATCGGGCAAGTGGCTAATAATCACCAACCTAATTTTATCCAGCCATAAAAAATCAATTTTTTAGCTTAAAAACGAACATTATCAAAACTATTTAATGGTACAATCTTTGTCTTTTAGTAACAAAGGAGAAAGAAATGAACAAAATAGTACTAAATGTTGGGATCTTGGTTTTTTCACTTTCGCTAATTTATTTCGGCCAACGCAACCTAGAGTTTACGGAAGTATTACTCCGATCATTTGTTATGTTCGTTTTTTCAACCCTTGCACTCGCGGTTATAACAATTTTATTTATAAAATCAATTAACCGCACAACAACAAAAAAGAATGCTGAAATAGCTAGAAACATAACTAGGAAGTAAAAATGTCAAACACAGATTTGTGGTCAGAATATAAGAAGTCACCAAATTTTGAACTCAAAAAAGAGATTGTGATAACATACTCAAATCTGGTTCATTATGTTATCCACAATTCCAAATTTATCAACTACGATATATTTGATGAAAAAGATTACTTCCAATTTGGTATTGAAGGATTAAGCGAGGCTATTGACAGATTTGATCCTGATTACGGCACAAAATTCGAAACTTATGCACTTCAAAGAATCCGTGGTAAAATAATTGATGAAATAAGAAAAGTACAAAGCAAATATCGAGTTCAGACAAATTCAAACATTCTTGCAACAAATCTATCATTAAACAAAAGTGTTTCGGATGACGAAAGTTTTATGCTTTATGAAGTAATTCCGGACGACAATGAAGAACCCGACGAAACCTTAGAAAATCTAGAAGCAAAAGAATTATTAGTCGAAGCATTACAAAAACTAGAAGAAAGAGATAGACTAATTATAACTCTCTATTATTACGAACATCTTAACTATAAAGAGATAGCACAAATTTTAGGAATTACAGTTTCACGAGTATCACAAGTTCACTCAAAAATAATTGACAAACTCAGATCAAAATTAGCGCACTTGAATGATTAATTTAAACGAAGAAATAGAACTTAAACGAGTAATCTATTATCGCCATTTATCAAGGATTAGAAATCTTCCTTCGGTTCCGACATTAATGATGGAAATATCAAGATTACTCGAAGACCCAAAAACAAGCGCTGCCGAGTTAGGCAGAATTATTTCAAAAGACCAGGCAATGGTTGCAAAAGTATTGATGGTGGCAAACTCACCACTTTATGGTATTCCACGTAAAGTATCAACGGTAGAATTTGCAATCGTTATTCTCGGATTCAATCATATTAAAAATATTGTGGTAGCTCTTTCCGTAATGGATGCTTTCAAAAACGGTGAAAATAAAAATTGGAATAAAAATAAATTCTGGACTCATTCACTTGCTACGGGAGTTCTGTCGAAAAGAATAGCAGCAGATTTAGGTTACAAACGAACCGGCGAGGCATTTACTGCCGGTCTTCTACATGATTTAGGAATCTCAGCTATACAAAGATATTTCAACAAAGAATTCAATGAGATTGTTAATCTAGTTGAAACAGAAAAAGTTAGATATGATGTTGCAGAAAAAGCCACTCTTGGTTTAACCCATTCCGAAATCGGACAATTTTTAATTAAAAACTGGAATCTTCCCGATTTATTAGGCGATGCTGTAAGATACCATCATAATCCGTCAGAAGCAGAAGAAGATAAAATTTTACCGTCTATAATTCACTTAGCGGATTATATGACACAGAAGTATCAACAAGGAAATTTTGATTGGGACGAAAACATAACATTTGATAAGGAAATAATTCACAACCTTTCATTTGGTGATGTCTCATATCTCAACTCATTTGTTGAATCATACAAAGAATTATTTACAGAACATATAAACACTATTCAACTTTACTAAGAAAGAGTTTATGATATGGAACTAATATCAATCGAAAACAAAATTAAGAAGACTGAAGCGGTTCTTAATAATGTATTTAAACTTCACTCAATGCCGAAGGTTCTTGGAGAAATTTTACAATATCTAAACTCTGATTCTGTAAATAATACTACACTTAGTAAAATGATTTTACGTGATCAAAGTTTAGCTACAAAAATTTTAGCTATCGCAAATTCGCCTTTGTATGGATTACAACGAAATGTTACGACAATCGATTTTGCGGTAATGGTTCTTGGTGTTGAAGAAATTAAACACATAGTGTCTTCACTTTCAATGATGGATACATTTAAGAACAAAACAGAT
Source organism: Ignavibacteriales bacterium (assembly GCA_003599395.1). Taxonomy (GTDB): domain Bacteria; phylum Bacteroidota; class Ignavibacteria; order Ignavibacteriales; family Melioribacteraceae; genus SURF-28. The sequence continues at coordinate 17,467 of QZJX01000009.1, forward strand.
GATTACTTGGATCAAGCAAAATTTTGGGAACATTCATTTTTGGTAGCATTAATTTCCAAGAAGATTGCGGAAGATTTTAAAATGAAATATGTAGGTGAAATTTTTACCGCCGGTTTTTTACATGATTTAGGACTGCCAATTATTCACAGATACTTTCATTCATCGTTTGTTAAAATTAAAGAAGATATCGAATTAGCTGGAACAAACTTTATAGAAGCCGAAAGAGAAAACATTGGTTTAACTCATGCTGAAATTGCTTATCGTTTATTAGATAAGTGGAATTTACCTGTAATACTTTGCGATATTACAAAACATCATCACGCACCGTTAAACTCCGAAGAGTTCCCGAAACAAACAGCTGTTGTTCACCTAGCGGATTATACAACGAAGTATTTAAGCACAGGTTCATTCTTTTGGAATCATCAATTGGAGCTTGATTATACTGCTGCAAAGTTGATTGGCTTTAAAACAGATGAAGAAGTGATTGAATATATCGAGCAGTTCCGTTCAATACTTCCACAACAACTAGAATCGATGAGGCACTTACTTTGAGAATAATAAAGAGAAATACACTCGAATTTCCTTCACTTTATACAACACTTATTGCTGATAAAAAAGGTACGCCAAGCAGAAAAACTAATATATGCGAAAGAATGATACAGACATCAACTAAACACGAAGAACTTTTTGAATCACTTTATACATTCGGAAGAAAAATTAGAGAAACAAACAGTATTCCGGTTATAAGTGAATACATGAAAACGTCATTAAAGAAATTTATTGATGTTTCTGAAGTTGTTTGTTTCAATACTGCAAAAGATGATAGCGAACCAATTCCGTTATCGAGCATAAAGGATACAACTTGGGGATTTGTTAAAACAATTCATGAAGATGGAATGCTTCATAAAATTTTACATCGTGGTCATTTATCAATAATTCCAACAAGAAATAAAAATTCGCAAATATATAATTACTATTTAGTTTATCCGATAATTGATTTAGACCGAACAAATAATCATTTCATTCTATTCAGCACTACAGAAAAACATTTTGAAAGCGGAACTTTTATGCGAAAAGTTCTTGAATCTTTCGTTCAATTATTAATTCCACGTGTAGAGTATCTTCTTCAGAAAAAAGATTTGGGACAAACATACGACGAGCTTCAAGTCTATCAATCAAAAATTTCTAACGACTACAAACTATCTGCAATTGGTGAAATGACTTACTCGCTTATCAACCAAATTATATCACCAATGCAAGTTGTGTTAAGTTGTGTAGATATAATTGAAAACAAAACCGGTCCGGATGACAAAGTTGTAAACACTATTAAAACACAAGTAAAGAAAGTACAATCAATAACAGATAAAATCGTAAAGTTTTCTGCAGGCGATAATGCCAGGTTATCAGTTATTCCTTGTTCACTAAACGGCTATGTAAATAAATTTCACGATTTCATTAAGTCATCGCTTACAAAAAGAAATTATGAAATTATTCTTGATCTTGATAATTCCCTTCCTCCGGTATTAAGTACACCAAATTATATGCATCAGATTTTAACAAACACATTTAGTTTAATGGTTACTACAGCGGAAACCGGTGGATTATATCTACAAACAAAGTACTTCGAAGGAAATGTTTTACTCAGAATTATATCAACGGATCATACAAATATTCAAACAGAGGAGCAACAAGATTTCAGTAAGAACATTAATTTAATGATGTTAGAAACATTGATGAAAAAGCACGAAGGTCATGTAAAATTCACTTCAGATCAAGATAGAGGCTCAAACTTAGAACTGATATTTCCATTAAAAAGGAAATTATTGAAATGATACAAAAAGTGATCATACTAATTGCTTTAATGGTTATAATAAACGCACAAGAACTAGCCGTGGATAACAGTGTAAATGTTAGAGAAATTGTACAAAAGCAAATTGAAGAAGCAAAAAAGAAAGAAGCAAAAGCGGTTAAACATATACCAGCTACTATGAAGCCTGTTAAAATGGTAGAGAAACCTGTAATCAATATTCAAACGACGGACTATACTCTAATAGGGAAAATTGTTGTGCTGGGACTTTCGGCAACAATAATTCTTTCAGTAGTTGCAATACGAAGAAGGAAATTAAGAAGCCATACTTCTTCAAGTGATCTTAAAACTAACATTCAATTAATGAGACAAGAAAAGTTCATCAAACCAATTGATCCTAAGTTGAAAAAACTACGAACAAATCTATGTCTCAATTCAAAGTATCTTAATAACTCAGAGATTGACATAACAAATGCGGCAAGAAAATATAACATTGCAAAAACCGAATTATTATTGGCAGCAAGACTAAGAAATCAGACACTAAAAGTAAGTTAAGAGAAATCATCATGGTAAACGGATTAGAATCAGCAAGTAAAAGCTTAACGCTGAATGAAAAGAAAATCGGATCGCTTGTAAACAACTTGGCGAATTTAAATTCAACCGGTTATAAACGCGAGCTTCCGTTTGAACAGATTATGAATTCAAACGGTGAAAACACAATTAGAAAAAACATGCTTGATTTTACGCAAGGTGATCTCATTCAAACCGATAATCCGCTTGATCTTGCAATTAATGGTGATGCATTTTTTGTAATTGCAGCAGAGGATGGTGATATGCAGTTCACAAAAAATGGAAAATTTACTGTTTCTGATGAAGGTTTTTTGGTTGACAATCTCGGTAATAAGGTAATGGGTCAAAGCGGTGAAATTCAACTACTTGAAGATTTCTGGCAGAAAGATAGAACTGTTTCCATTTCAACTAATGGTGAGATTTTCGTAGGCAAGAACTTTATAGACAAATTAAAAATTGTCGCCGTTGAAGAGAAAGCCGATCTAATAAGATGCGGAAACAATAACTATAAAGTGAGTAACGGATACTTTGAAGATTTAGAAGAAGATCAATTTAAAATTGCTCAAGGATATCTTGAAAACTCAAACGTGAATCCAATTATTGAAATGGAAGAGATGATTCGTATAAGTAAAGAATATGAATCAGCTCAAAAAATGATTCAATACATAGATGAAATAATGGCAAGAGCTAACGAAATAGGCACTATCTAAATAATAGGTAAAAATTATGGCAACAAAATCATTAAGAACCGCAGCAACCGGGATGTACGCACAGCAATTAAACATTCAGGTTATATCAAATAACATTGCGAACATCAACACGACCGGCTTCAAAAAGAATAAAGCTGAGTTTCAAGATCTCATGTATCAAGAAATTCCATCTTCAAATTTGGCTCAGAATAATATTGCCGGTCCACAAGCTTCCGGTGAGATGCTGCAGGTTGGTAGCGGTGTAAAAGCCTCTTCAACTCAAAAAATATTTAAGCAAGGAGATTTACAGCCGACAAACAACTCTCTCGATCTAGGAATTAACGGTGAAGGCTTTTTCCAAGTTAGAAAAGCCGACGGAACTTTTGCCTATACAAGAGACGGAAGCTTTAAGATAAGCGGTGAAGGAAGAGTTGTAACCGCAAGCGGTTATGTTTTAGAACCCGATATCACTCTTGATGATGACGTACTGCAAATAAATATTTCACGTGACGGCGAGATTAGCGTTCAATCAACAGGTGGTAATTCTTATGTGCTTGATAATATTCAATTAGTAAGATTTATGAATCCCGGCGGATTGGAAGCGTTAGGCGATAATCTTTATGCCGAGACTGAAGGTTCGGGACAACCAATGTTCGGAACACCCGGTGCGGACGGATTTGGTGAAATTCAACAAGGTTTTCTTGAAGCGAGCAATGTTGATATTGTTGAAGAAATGATTGCAATGATTACAGCTCAACGAGCATATGAAATAAATTCAAAAACAGTACAGACAGTTGAAGAAATGATGACAATTACAAATAATCTAAAACGATAAACATGTTGGCAATATTCTTAAATATGATTCTATGCTTACTCCCGGTTGATAAATTATCACTTGTTGAGATTGATCACTATATCCAAAATCATTTCGCCGAGTATGATAGTATTAGCTATTCTATTCAAGACGATTTATCGAGCACAGCTGAACTTGAAATCAATCATTCAAGGTCATCAAATAGAATCGGTAATAAGTTTTTCATCCCCGTAATAACAATAGAAGCAAACGGTGTTTCAAAAGAAAAGTTTTTGAATGTTGAAATAGAACTATATCAAAGAGTTTCAATAGCATTAGATCATATAAATAAAGGCGATCAAATTGCTTTAGGAAATACAACTTTTGAATTACGAGATATAACCGGATTTAACAAATCTCCTCTCACTGATCTGGAGAGAATCGGCAGCATAATTTCAAAGTATAATATGAAACCCGGTGATATAATTTTTACTGAATTTATTGATACGATGCCTGTCGTGAATCCCGGTGATCCTGTAAATATTATGTATCAGGTTGGAGGCGTTCATGTTTCTTTTATTGGTACTGTGCGCCAAGCCGGCGCGATTGGTGACGTAATAAAAGTAAAAGCACAAAATCAGCAGTATTCAGCTAAGGTAATTAACACAAACGAAGTTTTAATAATAGAGTAACAAAATGAAAAAAATAACTTTGCTACTATTTGCGATTACTATATTAATATCAGCTCAAGATATGAGACAAAATAGTTTTAGATCTCTCTTCTCGGATCAAAAAGCCAATCGTCTTGGTGATGCTATTACAATTCTAGTTATGGAAGCATCAGAAGCATCAAACAATGCCCAAACTTCAGCAGGAAGAAATAGTGAAATCGGCTTTGGCGCAAGCGGCTCAATGGATGGAAATTCTGTTGTTCCAAATGTTGATCTTAATATTGGAAGCAATAATGAATTCAACGGTTCGGGTGCAACAAAATCTGCGGGTATGGTCAAAACAAGAATCACTGCAACTATAGATTCAGTTCTGCAAAACGGAAATTTATTTATAAGAGGCAGCAGATTAATTTCTATCAACGGAGAAGAACAGAAAATTTTTCTCACAGGTGTTGTTCGTGTTGCTGATATTGCTTCCGACAACACTGTTAAATCATACAACATTTCCGATGCTAAAATCATTCTTGAAGGAAACGGAATGATAGATAGAATGCAAAGTCCTGGTTGGTTAACAAAATTATTTCATTGGTTATTCTAGGTATAATTATGAAAAGTTTACTTAAATATATAGCGCTCTCAATTATTGCAATACAAATTCTTCCCGCACAAAGAATAAAAGATATTGCATATGTAAACGGTGATAACTCAACACAAGTTATCGGTTATGCAGTTGTTGTCGGTTTAGGCGGTACCGGTGATAGCCATAGAACGTCTTTCACAATTCAGTCAATTAGCAGTATGCTAAAAAGATTTGGGATCACCGTCCCACAAGATCAAATAAAAACACGTAATGTTGCCGCGGTTATGGTAACAGCAACAATTTCTAATTTTCTAAAACCGGGTTCAAAGTTTGATGTTAATGTATCATCACTAGGCGATGCAAGAAGTCTTCAAGGCGGAACTTTACTAATGACTCCCCTATCTGACATTGAAGGGACTGTGTATGCAATGGCACAAGGACCAATATCTGTCGGTGGTTATGAATTAAATTCTCCAACTGGGAATAAAGTCGGAAGAAACCATGTGTTAGCCGGACGTGTTCCTCTCGGTGGAATTTTACAAGTTCCTCTGCCGGGCAGTGGATTTAATACTAGCGCTCTTAAAGTTTATTTAAGATCTCCGGATATAACAACTGCAAGTAATGTATCTACAGCAATTAATCAATACTTTTCACAAAGTATTGCGATGGCAATCGATCCATCTGAAATTGAGGTTCAAGTTCCGGCTGATCGCCAGCAAGAAGTAATATCATTTTTATCTGAACTAGAGTCAATCGAAGTTGCAACCGACTATACTGCAAAGGTTGTTCTTAATGAACGAACAGGTACAGTTGTCGCCGGTAGCAGTGTAAAAATTCAGCCTGTAACTATTTCGCATGGCGGATTAAATATTGCTATTAGATCATACCCAATGGTATCTCAACCCGGAGCATTTTCAAGAGGTGAAGCAATTTTCTTTAACAATATGGTTCCATATGCTCAACAAGACTCAACTACTGCAATTGCACTCAATGCTGCAACAAATGTTCAAGAAGTTGCCGCTGCACTTAATACATTAAAAGTTTCTCCGAAAGATATAATTGCAATATTCCAAGCATTAAAAGAATCTGGAGCTTTAACGGCAGAACTAGTAATCATGTAATCGATATGGAAGAATTAAAATTAAAAATAACGAATAGTCTAAAGCACATTGCGGATACTCAATCTGTAAATAAGACTGAGCGCTATTCAGAACCCGAAAAAAGAAAAATTGCCGGTGCTTCGAAAGACTTCGAAAGTATGCTCACTTCAATGATGTTGAAAAGTATGACTTCATCTGTTGAGGGATTTTTCGGTGAAGATAGTTATGGCGGTGATTACTTCGATTCAATTTTTACAATGGAGCTTGCTTCAAAAATTTCTGAAGGCAACAGCTTAGGCATTGCACAGCAAATTTATCAAAAAGTAACCGGTGAAAAATGGGACGATTCGATAATGAATCCCCAACAAAAAGTGAATTTTGATGATCTTCGCATACAAATTAACCAAAAGAATAAACTTGATGCAGAACAGGTTAATCTTGGAGGTTCAAAAGTTGATAAAATATCTCCTTCTAATCACTCTTTAAAAAGACTAGAAAAGTATGAACCTGTCATCTCAAAATTTGCCGATAAATTTGAAGTGGATAAACACTTAATTAGATCAATAATTCTAGCGGAATCAGCAGCTAAACCGGATGCCGTATCCACAGCAAAAGCTAAAGGTTTGATGCAATTAATGGATGGAACGGCAAAAGAAATGGGAGTTAAAAATTCGTTCGATCCTGTAGAAAATATTCACGGTGGGACTAAATATTTCACCCATTTACTTCGAAAATATAGTGGGAATATTCCTTTATCATTAGCTGCCTATAATGCCGGACCGGGAAATGTTGAAAAATATAACGGTATTCCCCCATTTGATGAAACTAAAAATTACGTAAACAGAGTACTAGGATACTACAATTATTTTAATGGTTAACATGGAAACTAAAAAATTACCAGAAGTTCTAATCTCAATCGACGAGACAATCAAAAATTTGCTTGATCTTTCTAAAGTAAAGCAAACTGTCTTGATAAACAGAAATCATGATGAACTTAATGAATTAACTGAGAGAGAACAAAAATATATAACTAACATCTCCCATTTATCAAAACAACAAAAACTTTACACCGAACAACTAAAAGAAAATTTTGAAGTACCGACTGATATAAGCAGTATCATTGATATTCTAGAAATTGTAGGTAATCGACTTGATCCGAATTTTCGTAATACGGTTTTAACAACATTGTACAGCATACAAGAAAATAGTTTAGAACTTCACAAAATAAATGAACAGAATAAAATGCTTATAGATACTTCAAGAGCATTCATTAAAAGTATAATCCAAGCAGTACGCGGTTCGGTTGATACTTCAATAATTAACAGAAGAATGTAAAATGTCACTAAGCAGAATTTTCGACATAGCACAAAGAAGTTTAGGCTCATACCAACGAGCGATTGATGTAACAGCACATAACATTGCTAACGCATCTAATCCAAATTATTCAAGACAGCGAGTGAACTTCGGGACAGAAATTCCTGAAATCAATGCCGGAATGATTTGGGGAACAGGTGTAAGATTAGAAAGTGTTGAACGAGTTCGAAATCAATTGACCGAATCACAAATATTAAATAATAGACCAAAATTCAGTTCAAACGAAAAAACATCTTATTTATTAGGTCAAGTAGAAAATGTATTTTCTGAACCTTCTGAATTGGGTTTGTCAAATTTGATAAACGAGTTCCTCAATTCATGGGGCGAATTATCATCAACTCCTAATAGTATTCCGCTAAGAAATAGTGTTGTTTATTCTGCACAAAAATTAGCCTCAAAAGTTGTCAACATAAAAGAAAGCTTCGATATCATTAGAACAGATATAAGCAACGAATTTAAAAGTAACGTAACTCTCATCAACGGATATTTAAAACAAATTCAAAGTTTGAACGCAAGAATTTTTGAAGCAAAAAGCAGTGGTGTTAATCCAAATGATTTTCTAGATGAAAGAGATAAACTTATAAACGAACTAAGCAACTTTGCTAACATAAATGTTAGTTATGATGATAAAAACATGGCAACAATTTCAATCGGTGGTGTATTTGCCGCGGACGGAAATGATTCAATTGAGTTTGAGGCATTTGAAGACGATGGAGAACTTTTACTGCGTACGGCCGGCAGTAATAATATTGTAGCATTAAAATCCGGAGAAATGTTTGCGTTGAAAGATGTTTATTCAAATAAAATGGCAAACTATGAAACGCAGCTTGATAATGTTGTTGATGCAATAAGAGATCAAGTTAATTCAATTCATTCAACAGGTTATTCAATCGACAATCCCCCGCAAACCGGAATCAACTTTTTCTTGGTTACAGATTCAGGTAAGCTTGTTGTTAACTCTGAGATTCTCGATGATCCATATAAAATTGCAGTCTCAAGTGACGGTACAAATGGGAATGGTGATCTGGCTATAAGTATTTCCAACATAGCAAATAAAAAAGTTATAAATAATCTAACTATTTCAGAAGCTTACTCAAGTATCATAAGCGGGATTGGTAACAACAAACAATCTGCAGATAATATGGCTGCTACGGATAAACTGGTCTTAGAACAACTTGAACTCCAAAAGGCATCTTATTCCGGAGTATCAATTGATGAAGAAATGGCAAACGTCATAAAATTTCAGCGTTCATACGATGCATCTGCAAAATTAATTAGGGTTGCAGACGAAATGTTAGAAACAATACTAAACATGGTATAATTATGAGAGTGTCCGATTTATTAATGAGCAATACTTACTTAAGCGGAATAGCAAAAAATAAAAGTAAGATTGATACTTTGAGTAAACAGATTGCAAATCAATCATCCATACTCAAGCCATCGGATTCTCCGATTGGTACCGCAAAAATTATGCGCTTCGAAAGTAAGATAGCTTCAACCGATCTTTATCTTAAAAACATTAACAGTAGTTATGGTTTTGTAAATGAAACAATTCGTGGACTTGAATCCATGGAATCTGAAATCTCCGGAATTCTTGTAAAATTAACCGAAGCAAATAATGCCATTAATCAAGATCATTTAGAAAATTATGCAGCACAACTTGATCAATCGCTGGATGCTTTGTTAACATCTGCTAATCTTAGCTATGATGGGAAATATTTATTTGGCGGTACTTCCCATTCCTCACAACCGTTTGCAATAACAGCTGATAGATCAGAGGTTGTGTTAAACAGTCCTGATGTAAGCGGAAATTCAAATGTAAAAATTGGGAATAGCACAAATCTAAAAATTAACATAACCGGTGAAGAGCTTTTCGGAACAATTAGTTCGGATCCTGAACGTGATATATTCAATACAATTATAAAAATTCGAGATGATCTGAAAAATGGAGTAATGCCAACCGAAGCAGATGTGACGGCGGTAGATTCATTCCACAAAAAATTGTTAAACAAAATGTCTGATGCCGGATATATCTACAATACTCTTGAAAATACTCAGTCACTACTAGAATCACAGAGAATCGAATTAGAAAGTATGCTTTCTACTGAAAAAGATATCGATATGGCTAAAGCCATAGTTGATATGCAGAATTATGATTACCTGCTTCAAGTTTCTTATAAAATGTCGGCTATGATACTTCCAAAATCATTATTGGACTTTATCTAATGAAAATGGTAGGCGGATTATTCGGTTTATTTCTTGGTATAGTTTCCATCTTCGGGGCTTTTCTGCTTGAAGGCGGATCACTTAAAGCTCTGTTTTTAATTGCTCCTTTACTTATTGTTTTCGGCGGAACATTTGCAGCAACAATCATAGGCTTCGGTTTCGAAAAATTTAGATCAATTTTTAAACTGATTCAAATCGCATACTTCCCGAAGAGATACGATTTCAAATCATTGATTAATTCATATTTCGAAATTTCCGTGATGGCAAGAAAAGAAGGATTGCTCTCGGTAGAAAAAGAACTTGATAACCTTATGTACACCTTTCCTAAAAAAATGGTTAGGTATGGAATTGACGGTACCGATGCTGACATGCTGGAAGACATTGCTAGATTAGAAATGAAATTGGTTCAAGAAAGACACTTAGCAAACGCTGCAATCTTCAACAAGATGGGAGGATACGCTCCCACAATGGGAATTTTAGGAACAGTTATGGCATTAATAATGACTTTAGCAAATGCCGGTTCCGATCCCGACCTATTAATAAAAAATATAGCAACTGCATTTATTGCAACTTTATGGGGTGTATTAAGTGCAAATTTAATATGGCTTCCGATTGGAGATAGATTAAAAGAATGTCATTTAGAAGAAAAACATATGATGGAAATTTCGTTGGAGGGGACAGTAGCACTCTTGAGCGGAGAGATTCCTTCGGTGCTAAAAGCACGACTCGTAGGAATGCTGCCTCAAAGAGAGCAAAGAGATCTTCTAGAATTTCAAGTTTAGAGACTGATCTCTACCAAGAGGATAACGATAAAGATCGTTACTTAATTACTTATGCTGATCTTATTACTCTTTTGTTAGGACTATTTATTATTCTTTACGCAATTTCAAATATTGATATAAAAAAATACGAAGAGATGATGAGTGCGATTGGAAGTGTTTTTGGTGGTGCAAATGTAATCAACAGTCAACCGGCTGCAACTAGTGCAATTGCCGTTGAGCCGATTGACAAACTTAAAGATGAACTAAATTCTTTAATAACCGAAATGAATTACACAAAATCTATTTCGGTAGAGCAAAACGAAAGAGGTTTAACGCTTCATATATTAGATGATATTTTATTTCCTTCCGGAAGTGCAGAGTTAAATTCCGGATCTGTTGTTGTTCTTAATCAACTTGCATCGATAATTAAAAAACTGCCGAATGATATTAGGGTTGAAGGTCATACTGATAATATACCTATAAAAAGCGGCTTATATCCTTCAAACTGGCATTTATCAGTAGCTCGTGCACTAAACACTGCGTACTTTTTAATCGATAAAGAGAATATAAATCCTGATAAAGTTTCGATTGTCGGATATTCCGAATATCAACCGATTGCGACAAACTTAACTGATGAAGGCAGAGCAAAAAATAGAAGAGTAGATTTAGTAATAATAAAATAAGTAGAAAGAAAAATGAAAATAACTAACAAACAGTTCGGAGAATTTGAATTCTCCAAAGAAAATATACTTCATTTCAAGAATGGTTTATTCGGTTTTGAAGAGTATAAAAGTTTTCTTCTAATCAAAAGTGAAAACGATTTATTCTTTTGGCTTAATTCGGTTGATCAACCCGAATTAATTTTCCCGCTTGTGGGTTTAAGAGTTATTGATGATTCTTATCCACAAAATGACGAAACCGAAGCATTTGGGATTGTTACTTTAAATAGCGATCCAAATAATACAACGGTAAATCTTAAAGCACCCGTTTACATAAATCAAGATAAGAAAGAAGGTTTTCAAACCATCATTGATCATGATAAGTATATGGTTAATTATAAATTATTTGTTGAAGATTGAGAGAAGACAATGCTTGTACTTAATAGAAAACCAGGCGAAGAAATTCGAATAGGAAGTGATATTCTTATTAAAATAATTTCTTCAGCTGACGGAAATGTGAAAATCGGAATTGATGCACCACAAGATGTTGCAATACTTCGCGGTGAATTATATCAAAATGTTAAAGAAAGTGTGATCAAAGCTTCAGAAGAAAGTTACAAACCATTATCCGAAGCTAAATCACTTACAATTAATAAGTTAAGAGATACAGATAATGAATGAGCCTGCTGAAAAACTAAAAATTTTAGTAGTGGATGATTCCGATTTAATTCTGCACGCACTAAAAAATTTCTTTCGTGAATATAATCTCGAAGTAATTACTTGTCATGATGGGCTTGAAGGTATTCAGCAAGCAATGGAAACCAGACCGACTCTCATCATACTGGATTTAATGATGCCGAATTTAGACGGTGTTAAGATGTTAAATGTCATCAAACTGATGAAAGAACTCAAGGATATTCCGGTTATTGTAATAAGTGGCAATACAAATAAACGAAATGTTATAGCAGCGATTGAAGCCGGAGCCGAAAAAGTTTTATCAAAACCACTTAAGAAAGAATTGCTAAAGAAAAGCATCTCGGAAGTATTGGATCCGGAGTTTCTCAAGAATGCAAAGAAACCAGAGCAAAAAATCGATTTGAACAAAGAAGATCAAGAATTCATAAATGAACTACGTCAATATTTTTTGAATGGATTTAATTCAAAAGTTGAATTGATGGAATCTGTTTTTAGAAAAGAAGATATGGATAATCTTCGATTTGTCTTCCACGAATTAAAAGGAACCGGTTCAACAATTGGCTCACCCGAACTTACTCAAATAGGATTGGAAGTTGAGCAAAAAGTTGATGAAAAGATTAAGGATTGGAATTACTATAAACAAAGATGGGATGAAGTACTGGAAATAGTTAAAGAAATTAAAAAAGAACAAGTCTCTTTGGAAGATTAATGCTTATAATTATCGGAATATTTGTTGTTACTGTATCTGTTATTGTCGGGTTTGTTATTGCCGGCGGTAATTTACTTTTACTGCTCCAATGGGCGGAATTTTTAGTAATTGGTGGTGCCGCTATTGGTAGTCTTCTAATTTCATCGCCGGTTTCATTAATTAAAAAAATTATAAAAGCCATTCCGGAAGCAATTAAGGGTAGTCATCTTACCAAACAAGATTTTATGGAATTATTAAAATCTTTTAACGATTTATTCCTAATCGCACAGCGAGATGGTTTACTTTCAATAGAAAGTCATATAGAAAATCCTGATGAAAGTGAAATACTATCAAGAAGTAAAAAATTCATCCAGCAAGATTTTATGAAGAATTTCTTCTGTGATACAATGAAAGTTATGCTTTCCGGTGGAGTTCCGCCTCACGAGTTAGATGCACTGATGGATATAGAAATAGAAACTTTCGAAATTGAGAGTCAACCTGTTAGTCACTCAGTAGCTAAAGTCGGGGATGCATTACCGGGTCTGGGTATAGTTGCGGCGGTTCTCGGTATTATTGTCACAATGAGTTCAATCGATCAAGGCGCTGCAGCAGTTGGTGCACACGTTGCCGCAGCGTTAGTTGGTACTTTTCTTGGAGTGTTGCTTTCCTATGGATTTGTAAATCCACTCGCTACCAGCATTGAACATATGATAGAACACAAAACCAGATATTTGCAAACTATAAAGTCATGTATTGTTGCATATGCAAAAGGTAATCCGCCGATTGTAGCTGTTGAAATTGCAAGAAGAACAATTTTCTCGGAAGATAGACCATCATTTTCGGAGCTGGAAAATTACATAAGAGGAAAAACTGAATAATGCGCGGAATAGATAACCCGGAACCTCCAATAATAGTAAAGAAAATTAAGAAAGGAGGCGGTCATCACGGCGGCGCTTGGAAAGTTGCCTATGCTGATTTTGTTACCGCTATGATGGCTTTATTTATTGTGCTCTGGGTACTTAGTGCAGGCGAAGATGTTCAACAAGCTGTTGCCGGATACTTTAAAGATCCTGTTGGGTTTAGCTCCGGCGGCGGAAAGTTAATTGATCCGAATACAAAATTGAATTTGATGGACAACAATATTCTGAATGAAAAAGATTTCAAGGAAATGCAGAAACAAAAATTTGAAGAAATGAAACAAGAAATTATAGATAAGCTTTCGGAAAGTGAGGGACTTGCATTTCTATTAGATCAAGTAAAATTTGAATTGACCGACGAAGGTCTTAGAATAGAGTTGTTGGATTCATCAAACGATGTATTTTTCCAGCTTGGTAGTGCTCAGTTAAATCTTGCGGCAAAAGAAGTTCTTAACAGAGTTGGAAGCGAGATAAGTAAAATCCCGAATAAAGTAGCAATTGAAGGACATACCGACATCAGACCCTTTAACTCCGGCGGTATAGAATATACCAATTATGAATTAAGTGCAGATAGAGCAAATTCAGCAAGACGAGAATTAATAAAAGGTGGACTTCGAGAAAATCAGTTGGATGAAATTAGAGGTTACGCCGCTAATCGTCTGCGAGATAAAGATGATCCGTATAACATAATTAACAGAAGAATTAGCATTATTATTAAATATTCAGATCAATTATGAGTTCAAAGATTGCAATAATAGAAGACGATCCGTTTACACAGCATTTATATTCACATCTTATGAGAAGAGCGGGGTATGAAGCTTACATTATGGAGGATGCGAATCTTTTATTAAAGAAACTTGATGAAGAAAATATTGCACTTATAATAATGGATATAAACTTGCGAAATACATATCTTAATGAAGAGAAAATAAACGGCATTCAATTGTCAAAATACATTAAAACGCACGACAAATATAACCACGTTCCTGTTATTCTTGTTTCTGCTTTTTCAATGGCTAACGAAAAAAATAATGTTTTGGAAGAAAGTTTAGCACATCATTTTATTACCAAACCAATTACTGATTTTAATGCTTTTATCACTACTTTAAAAGAGACAATGTTAAATTGAGCGACGAACAGAAAAAAATATTGATTGTTGAAGATGAAGCCGATACTGCCTATATACTTGGTTTGCTTCTTAAGAAAAATAACTTCATATCCAAAATTGCAAAGAACGGACAAGAAGCCCTAGAGATTCTTGAAAACTTTACACCCGAAGTAATTATTGCAGATTGGAACATGCCTATAATGAATGGTATAGAATTATGCGAAAAGGTAAAAAGTTCGGATAAATATAAACTTATCTATTTCATTATTTTAACAGCCAGATCTACATTACAAGACCGCGTAAAAGGATTAGATGTCGGAGCAGATGACTTTCTTCTCAAGCCTATTGAGAATCAAGAGTTATTAGCTAGAATTAGAACCGGTATGAGAATTCACAATCTTCAAAATGAACTTCGTCAGATTGAACACAGTAAAGCGTTAATTGAAATGGCTACAACCATCGGACACAATATTAATAATCCGCTAAGTAGTCTTCTTCTTTCTCTTGAAAATATAAAAGCTGAATTAAAAGAAAATAAGTTAATTGCCTCAATTAGCGAAGATGTAAATATCATCGAAGAATCCCTCAAAAAGATACAAATACTAGCCAAAGATTTAACAAACCTTCAGAGGCCTGAATTAATTCAATATGCAGAAAATAAGAGCATGTTGAATTTTAAGGACTAATTCGAACAATTTGATTTTTTACGCTTAACTTTTTGCAGAATCACCCGATAATAAAGTGGTGACTTTATGCTTAAAAGTATAGCAAATATAAAATCTAGTTCCGGTGCTGAAAATTCCGGTAAAAATATTTATAGAAAATTTATGTCCTCTACTATTTTGAAACATGAAGACGTACACGACAGCTTAAATATTTCTCAAGGCTATCGAATT
This sequence comes from Ignavibacteriales bacterium, assembly GCA_003599395.1. GTDB lineage: Bacteria > Bacteroidota > Ignavibacteria > Ignavibacteriales > Melioribacteraceae > SURF-28. Next base: position 33,002 of record QZJX01000009.1, read on the forward strand.
TTCAGAGACTATAATTTTGATCTAAAGAGATTTAGGAAGAATAATACCGGTCTGCTAGAAATCATTTTTGATTATTCGGAAATTAAGTTTGAAACACTATTGAATATTGAAAATCTCACAAATTTTTTACGATTGGATTATGAACTTAGATTCAAAGAAGATAATCCACAATTTGCAGCATCTGTATTTACAAGAACATATTACTCGGAATTTATTGAGAATCAATTACGTATAAATAATATCTCGTTTCTAATGGATAGAATTAACACGCTTGGAGTAGGAAGTGAAATAAATATTTCAAACACTCGCGCTCTAAGTAATTTATTAGATGGTGCTTATAACGGTATATTAAACGAATTTAAAACTATAAATTCAATACTAATTACAGCTGCAAAAAATACATTTAACTTGGGTATAAAGCATTTACCAAAGAACGATGCAGAAAACGAACTTGTATTAATTCAGAAGATTACTCCGCTTAATGGAAACTATTAATAACATAATTGATAATATTGCAAAACATCAGACTGATTCTGATAGCTCTGAACACATCATAAATTCCGCAAAACTAGCCAACTTCATGTTTGTTGATGAAACAGGATTAATACTTTATAAAAGTGATAGTTTTTGTGCAGAGTTTGATTTAGTAAGAGACTTAAAATCCATAGATGAACTTCAAACCGATCCTGATATTTCCTTAATTATAAAAGGAATGAATTATAATAAAACCGATCGGCTCTCTCTTGAATTACTTTTCTATTTCGTAAGGCAATCCGAAGTTAAAGATTACCTAGTTCAGATAAACAGAATTACACTTCTAAATAAAAAGTTCTTCTTGTTACTTTTTGAAGAGCCAAAAATTTATAAGGTATTTGAAAATAAAATTAACACTTTGCAGCACGCGTTAGAAAGAGGAAACATACCTGTATTAATAGCCGATGAAGAATACAAAACAAAATATGTAACGCAAAATTTTGAAGAGATCCTTGACAAAAACATCGAGGACTTATACGATAAACCGATTTTTGATATTTTGATTTCCTATCTAACCGAATCTGATGAAACAATTTTACTACATGCTATGGAGACCAAAAAACCTTGGTCAAAAGTTATAAGCATTAATCATCCGAAAAAAGAAAATGCTTTTTATGATATAAGCATCACTCCGGAATTTGATTCTTCTCTCAGAAAGTGGAGTTACATCTTAAGTGCTTATGATATTACCGATTATATACTTAAAAACCGAACTCTGAAAAAAGAGGAAGCACGTTTAAGAGGAATTATAAATAACATTGCAGATTCACTTTTTGTTATAAAAATAAAGAACAAACTGACCAATTTTGAAATTGGCAACGATAGATTTTTTGAAACATTCCATATTGACAAAAATAAATTTGACGCATCTTTATTTGAAAAACATTTTGATGTTGACCTTTGGAATACAGTCAAACAAATGATTGTTCAAGCTGATCAATCTAAATCCAAATACAGCTCCTATAAATTTTATTATAAGAAAGTCGATAAATATTACGATATAGGTATTACCTATGTGGACAATAAATTTGATGATGAACGATATTACATTATAACACTGCGAGATATTACGGTTAAAGAAAACTACGAAAAACATCTTGAATCGGCCTATGCTAAAGAACGAGAGTTAAACAAACTCAAGACGTTAATACTTCATAACATGTCACATGAGTTAAGAACACCCGCAAATGCAATGATGGGTTATACCGAAATTATTGAAGATGCCATTGAGTCGAAAGATTATGATACTGTTTCTCAAATAAGTATTTCAGTTAAAGAGATACTTGGTAAACTCATTAATCTCTTTACTAATATAATAGAATTATCAAGTATTGAATCCGGAGAATATGAAGTTGAGATAGTGAGAATAAATTGCAATCAAGTTCTTCAAAGTGTTTTCAACAAAAAATTTGCTGAAGCATTAAGCAAAAATCTTAATTTCTCTTTTGAATCCAGAGATAAGAATTTATTTATAAAAACAGATTGGGTAAAATTCGAAAAGATCATTCGAGAAATAGTTGATAATGCAATCAAGTTTACACAAGAAGGATCCGTAAAAATTGAATCTTTTTTAAATGAATATCACGATGCCGAGATAAGAATTATTGATACCGGCGAAGGCATTGAAGAAGAGAATATCAAAAAAATACTAGAGCCGTTTCAACAGGAAGCTGAATTTTATACAAGGAGTTATGAGGGAAATGGACTTGGTATAACAATTTCTCATAAATTGACTTCTTTACTTGGTGGTAAATTTAAAATTGAGAGTAAGAAAAATAAAGGAACAGTTGTAACATTAACCTTCCCTACCGTCTCACCAAGACCCACAATTGAACTAGAATAACTCAAGCTGATCTGTAGCAAATTATTAACTAAAGAATGCATAGTTGGTCTAAATTTCCACTCATATTATTCGATAATATATATGGAATATTAAGTCAAATCTAACATGAGGAAATGAAATGGAAAATCAAAAAATAGAGATTACCGATTTAATACAACTTGTCAGTTTTAAAGTCGGGCGCGAAGAATTCGGAATTGACATTCTAAAAGTTCAAGAAATTAATAGAATGTTAAAAATAACCAAGGTTCCAAATGCACCGGATTTTGTTGAAGGAGTTGTAAATCTAAGAGGAAGAATTATACCGGTTATCGATTTAAGAAAAAGACTTAAAATTGAAAGTAGAGAGCACGACAACAAGACAAGAATTGTTGTCGTTGATATAACCGGCAATACAGTAGGATTTATTGTTGACGAAGTAAACGAAGTACTTCGCATTCCTAAAGATATTATAGAAAATCCGCCGGAATTAGTTGCTACTGTCGATAGTGAATTTATTACATCGGTAGCAAAATTAGAAGACAGAATTATAATCTTGCTTGATTTAGATAATCTTCTTAAACAAGACGAACAAGCAAATCTAGATAAACTAACTGAACAATAAACAAAATATAAGCGAATAACTTACAGCTATATTAGCTGAGGACAACATGAGTATTCTTAATAACTCCAAATCATTATCAAAAAAAATATCCCACTCAGTTGCAGGTGCATTAATACTTCTATTGGGTGTGCTTTTGATCTTTGTTTTATATTATTCACAAAGTTCAAAACTCGAAAGTGCAAAGGATTTGACAGACGAAGTAAATCAAACAATGAAGCAATCCATACTATTCTCAATGGGAGAAGGTATTACTGATGTTGAACCATTTGTCGATAGGATCAAACAACTTGACAACATAGCTGAAGTAAGAATAATTCCCACAGATTTAATTGACGACACAAAAGCAAAAAGCATAAATTCACTCGAAAAAGAAGTAATCAAATCCAAGGAAGATTATTTTGGTGAAGATGAACATAACGGTATTCCAGTGTTTCATTCTATAACAACTTTAGTTGCTGATGAAAACTGCTTGGATTGCCATGAAGGAAATGTCGGTGATGTTTATGCGGTTATGAGTATAAAATACTCTTTAGAAGAAACCTACGCTTCCATATATGGCGAACGAATCGGAGCAATAATTCTAATTGCAGCATTTGCAACTTTTGTTTGGTTGCTGATTTTATTTTTAGTCAAAAAGAATGTTTTGAACGATTTGTTTAACTACATCTCGAATGTTAAAAAATTAGCGAAAGGAGATCTATCCGAAAAGATTTCGGTTACACGTAAAGATGAACTTGGTGATTTAGGTGAATCACTTCAACATCTGCAAGGAAGTTTAACAAATCATGCACAAACCGTTAAACATTTCTCCGAAGGAAATTTTGATGTTGAGGTAACCACACTATCAGACAAAGATATATTAGGCAAATCTATATTTGACATAAAAACCAGCCTAACAAATTTATCCAATGACGCGAGAACATTGTCGGTTGCAGCAAGAGACGGTAATCTTTCGGAAAAAGTTGATGTTGATAAACATAAAGGATTATTTAACAAAATCATCAAAGGATTTACATCTACATTTACGCATTTAACCGATCCAATAAAAGAAGGCAATATCGTACTTCAAAAATATGCAACCGGAGATTTAACCGCTCGTGTAGAAGGCGAATATAAAGGTGAACATCAGCTTATAAAAAATAGTATTAACAATTTAGGTAATTCTCTTTCTTCGCTTATAAAGAATGTTACCGAAGCAGTTCAAGCAACAGCAAGCGCAAGCAGTGAAATTTCTGCTTCATCGGAAGAAATGGCTGCCGGTGCTCACGAACAATCCGCACAAGCTACAGAAGTAGCAAGTGCAGTTGAACAAATGACAACAACTATTTTGCAGACTACAAAAAATGCAAACTTAGCATCAGAAAGTTCTGTAAACGCAAGCAAACTGACAAAAACCGGTGTTGAGCAAATTACAAGAGCAAAGGAAGGAATGAATGAAATTACCGCTTCTGCACAAGGAACTGCTAAAGTAATTAGTTCGCTTGCAAATAAAACCGATCAAATTGGAAAGATTGCTCAAGTCATTGATGATATCGCCGATCAAACGAATTTACTTGCACTAAATGCAGCAATTGAAGCCGCACGCGCCGGTGAACAAGGAAGAGGTTTTGCAGTTGTAGCAGACGAAGTCCGCAAACTAGCCGAACGTACGACAAAAGCTACCAAAGAGATTGCCGAAACAATCAAAGAAATTCAGAATGAAGCTCGCGAAGCAAACGAATCAATGGTCGTTGCCGGTAAAGTAGTAATGAAAGGAATTGAGTTAAACGCTCAAGTGGAAGAAGTCTTATTAAGTATTGATAAAACAGTTAAATCTGTAAGTGATGAAATTAATCAAGTTGCATCTGCAAGTGAAGAACAATCTACGGCAGCCGAACAAATTAGCAAGAACATTGAATCAATAAGCAATGTAACACAAGAATCTGCTGCGGGTACTCAACAAATTGCTAGAGCAGCCGAAGACTTAAACAAGCTGACGGAGAAATTACAAAGCATGGTTGCACAATTCAAAATCATAGCTTTTGAATATACCGGCAGTTCAATTAAAACTAGTTTCCACTCAGCAGATCAAACAGCAAAAATTCCTAAAATTTCTCCGAGCAATGGAAAAGGTAACGGTAGATTAGTTCACTAAGATTTTTCATAAACCCTCATGCCCTCATAAAACACTGTCAGTCAAAAATGATTGGCAGTGTTTTTTTTGGTTACAAAAATCTTTTATACCTATTATAGTTCGAGTGGGATTACTTCGTGTGGAGGAAATACGGAAATAGCAAGGCTTAAATTTCTTCTTGTTCAACCGGAATTCTAAAAAAGAAAGTGCTTCCTTTTTCACGTTCACTTTTAGCCCAAATTTTACCATTGTGCTTTTCAACGAACTCTTTGCTAATAAGCAAACCTAAACCGGTTCCGGTTTCGCCTTCGGTTCCTGAACTTGTTACTTTGCTATCTAGTTTGAATAATTTATTTACAATCTCTTTACTCATACCGATCCCGGTATCTTCTACTGAAACAATTAAATCATCAATATCGAATCCGGACGAGATTTTTATCAATCCATATTTTGGTGTGAATTTAATTGCGTTGTTCACAAGATTTCTAATGATTGTTTTTATCATGTGAGCATCCGCATTTATTGTACAGTTTTTGGGGACCAAATTAACAACTGTAATATTTTTGTCCTTCGCTACCGATCGCAATGCGTTAACAACTGAAGACACAACTTCATACAAATTGAAAACTTTCGGCTCAAACTCAATTCTGTTGAATTGTATTCTTGACCAATCCAGTAAATCTTCTATTAAGTTGAATAAACCTTCCGAAACTTGATGAAGATTATATAATGAATCTTTTATTTCCTCTCTTGAAAATCCGTCAAAGTCTTCAAGAATTAGTTTGGTTAGACCAAGTAAAGAGTTAAACGGACTTCTGAGATCGTGTGAAATAATAGAAAAAAATCTATCTTTATTTTTATTTATCTCTTCAAGCTGCATTTCGGATTGACGCAATTTTTCATTAAGAAGAGCAAGTTCACTAGTTCTTTCTTCCAGATCATCTCTAACAACCTGCATCTCTTCAAAATATCTACGAATATATTGTTCCTCTTCTTTCTTAGAAGAAATATCCTCCACTGCAGCAACTATTTTTAATTCACTATTATCTTCGGGAAAGTAGTGCGAGAATTTGTACAGAAATGTAATGACCTTCCCTTCTTCAATTTCATATTTGACATCGACTTGTATTACATTTTCACTTGTAGAATTTTTAATCTGATTAAAGTATTCACTAAGTTTTAATTTTGATTCACGATTTTCAAGATGAAGCAAATTTAATTCAGTCGGATCTTTTGAAACTTTAGAAAAAAGTTTTTTTGCGGAATTATTATAATTAATTATTGTTCCATCTTGATCAATTTCTAGTAATGCGATTGGCGCCAGTCTAAAAATGCGGTCATCTTCATTTTTAGTAATATTATTCTGAACGTCAGGATTATTTTCGAGAGTTGAGATTTCGGTGTTCATTTAAATTCGGCTGATTATTTATCACTGAATTAACTAAAGATGCTACTAGCTAATTCATTATCGAATGAAAAATAGATTTGTTTAGGCTGCGTTTACAAATATATTCAAGAAGCTAAACCGAGGTTTATTTTTACTTCGGTTCCTTCATCTTTTTTACTATTTATTTCGAAGTTTCCATCTGCAAGTTTAACTATATTTTTCACAATGGCTAGACCAAGACCATTTCCTTCCTGTTGATTCTGCTCTCTGTTGAATTGCTTAAATGCAGTTATTTGTTTTTCTTCATCCTTAGTCATTCCCATACCTTTATCAATAACTAAGATTTGATAAGTATTACCAATTACTTCTCCGCTAATAATTATTGGAGAACTCGAATGCATAAATTTATATGCGTTATCGACTAACTCAATTAAGATTCTAGACAAATAGTCTTGTGAAATTTTTAATTCTGCTTCATCTATTTTAATAGAAAGAAGACTGACATCATTATTACGGAATTTTGAAGTAAGCAAATTTGTGACATACATACTATCTATTTGAGTTTTATCAATAGATTTGTTTTCTGTTTTATTTAATTCTAATTCCGCGAAGTACAGGAACTTTTCAATTCTATCGTAAAGTCTTAATCCGGAATGCTTCACCTTCTCAGCCATTTCTTTAATTTCTCTTTTTTCCAAATCATCAAGATTATTGATGATTAAATCGGCAAAACCAAGTATTGAAACTAAAGGTGTTCGCAGTTCATGCGGAATGTACATTGAAATATTGGATTTAAGATCATCAAATTTCTGTTTAAAATTACTTTGTTTTTGTAAGCGAGTTTTCACAGCCGAAATTAAATCATTCGCTTTAAATGGTTTAGTGATATAATCATCAGCGCCGTATTGCATCCCCATTCTAATATCTCGTGTTTCGGATCTTGCGGTAAGTAAGATTATTGGAATTCCGGAGGTAACAGGATTTGATTGAATATATTTTACTAAATCGTAACCATCTATTCCGGGCATCATAATGTCTGATATAATTAAATCGGGAAGACTGTTTTCTAAAGACTTTATTGCGCTGATTCCGTTATCTGTTTCGATCACTTCAAAATTTTCAGATTCCAAAATTTCAGCAATATTACTGCGAACAATTTCTTCATCTTCAACGATTAAAATTTTCTTCACTGTCCCTCCCGGCTGTAAATTGATTTTCAATTTGAAGAAATCAAAGCGTCTTTAAGTATTTGCTTTAACCTGGCAATAATTGTCGATAAATACAATACAAAGAAGAAATATATTTTAAAAATTATTGAATGAGAGGAAGGATGATTTCGAACTGAGTCCACTTTTTAATTTCACTATTTACATTAATAGTTCCGTTGTGTAATTCCACTGCTTCTTTCACAATCGAAAGTCCTAGCCCGGTACCTGAAATATTTGAAACATTTCTACCACGATAAAATGGTTCAAATAAATTGTTAAGTTCTTCTTGTTCAATACCAATTCCATGATCTTTTATTTTTATGTTTATGTTGTCATCATAATCAGAAATGAAAAGTTCAACGTCACCACCATCAGGTGAATATTTTAACGCATTTGAAATGAGGTTTTGAATAATATACTTAATAAGTTTTTCATCAAGAAAATATTCTTCACTTTTTAAGTTGAATTCCACCTTGAAATTATGTGTTGCCTTTTTAAGCGGTTCTAAACTGATTAAATTTTCTTCTACAAGTTTTTTGAGTTTCAGCCTACTAGGACTGAATTCTATCTTACCGGTCTCAACTCGCGATAAAGTAAGTAGATCTTCCATTAAGTCTGTTAAGTTTTCAACAGAATATTTTATTCGAGCAATATGTGAATGAAATTTATCCTCAGTCCATTTTCTCCCAAATTTTTCTATTAATTCTGTTGAACTGTAAATTGCTGTTAAAGGAGTTCTGAGTTCATGCGATGCAAGAGAAATAAAATTTGATTTCATTTCATTCAGTTCTCTTTCCTGCTCAAGAGCCTTCTGCATTTGATGCTGGGTTTCTTTACTTTTTGTTATATCGATAATTAAACCCACTATACCTTCAGGTACTTCTTCTTCCGGTCCAAATGATGCTTTGTACACCATAATTGGGATAGTTCTTCCGCTCTTATTTTGCGCAACGGATTCGTAAATAATTTTACCATGTTCTTTTAATAATTTGTTATCTGCTTCTTCGGCTTCTGATGCTATTTGTGTGTTAGCAATTTTCTTAACTGTTTCCCCTATTATTTCATCAAACCCAAGTTCAAACAATTCTATAAAAGCTTTGTTTACGTCTGTATATTTTCCGGCTCTATTTTTTACAAAAACCGGATTTGGAATTGTGTCGATAAGTGTTCTTAAAAAGATATTTTTATTGTTTAGCTCTTCTGTTCTTCTTTCAACTACTTGTTCGAGGTATTCTTTGTAATTCTTTAATTCAATTTGAGCTTTAGTCAACTCGGTTATATCTTCTTTAACGGCAATATAATGACGAACACTTCCGTCTTCGTCTGTTATTGGTGATATCGATGCTGATTCAAAGAACAGTTCGCCATTTTTCTTTTTGTTTTGAAAAATACCGGTCCATGTTTCGCCGCCTGAAATTTTCTCCCACAATTCTTTGTATTGTTCGTCAGTTGTTCTTCCTGATTTTAAGATATTCGGATTTTTCCCAATAGCTTGATCGTAGGAATAACCAGTAACATCTTCAAACTTTGGATTAACATATTCAATATTTCCGTTTAGGTCGGTAATAACAATCGAAACCGGACTTTGTTCAACCGCTCGATAAAGGATTTTCTTTTCTTCTTCTGCTTCAATCAATGCTGTAATATCTTTTTGAGTTCCCCAAATTCTTAATAAAAATCCGTCTTCTACAATTCCAAAAGCATTATTAGAAAAGTGGAGCGTGTTTCCCTTCTTATCAGATTCCGTTGTATGCTGATTTTCAACACGATAACCACGATTAATTAGATCAACAGTTTTATTGAAGTTTTCAGGATATCTTTCGAGATCATGAAATTCCGAAATCTGTTTTCCAATTAATTCGTAAGGGTATTTTGCACCATACATTTTTACAAAAGAAGAATTGCATTCTGCGATATAACCATTTTTGTAAAATAATTTTGCTTGTTCTTCAGAAGGCAAATTAGTACTGATGGGCATTGTAAATTCAATTCTGTATATACCTTCATGTGTCTCGTCAATAAATGCTTCATATCGCTCTCTGCTTGCTTGAAGCATTTCTGCAATTCGTTTGTTTTCCGTTATATCTCTAATTATGGCAAGAAGTGAATTTTCACCACTTTTAACAATTCTTGATTCATAGTATCTTATTTCATCGTTCATCTCAAGAGGATATTCATAAAGCTGCATTTCTCCCGTAACCTTAGCGGCATAAATTTTTTCCATCGTTAAATCAGATAATTCTTTAGGGAAAATGTCACTAACTTTTTTACCAATAAATATCGCGGGATCTAAATACAGAGCTTCATCAGTATTGGCGTAGTATTCCGTAAAGGTACCATCAGAATCAAGCTGGAATAAAAGATCAGGAAGAGCGCTAACAATCGCGCTATTTTTTTCTAAACTTTCGCGCAAGTTGTTTTCCACTTTTTTTAACTCAGAGATATCTTCCACTACTCCCATTCCGCTTATTATTCTATTATCGAGATCGCGAATACCACGGAGATAGATTTTAGCATTTACTTTTTTACCTGAGGTAATCGATGTGTATAAATCTTCGTAGTAGCCATATCCGTTCAATAATGTTAAGCGAACTTGTTCTGCTAATTTTTTATCAGGTAATTGAAGTAAATTTATTCCGGTTAGTTTTTCTCGTGAGGAATTTAAGATTTCTATAAACTTTTCGTTGAAGTCTGTTATGATGCCATCGGAATCAAAATGAAAAATTCCAAGCGGGGAGTTCAAAAAAATGTTACGATATTTACTTTCACTATCTTTAATTCTTTGCTGGGCGGTTCCAACACTTTTAATATATATAAACAACCAAATAAACAGTGTTGTAAAAAGCACCACGGTTATTGCAATTCTTAATTCTTGAATTAACTCGAGCTTTTCTTGATCAACATTAATTATATCAAGATACGTTTGGTTTAATGAATTACTGATACTTAGGAAAGTATTAAGTTTTTCAATATTAGCCGCTTGCAGAATTATAATTTCTTCGCTATTGAGATTGTTACTAACTATTAACCATGAGAGTTCTAGATATTCCTCCAATTCTTCTGAAGCTAATTCGAGTTGTTTTATGAGACTCGAATTCTTATCATTTGCACCAATGCTTGCGGAATATTTAAGTGAGGATTTTAACTTCTCAAAAGACGTGCTTAATTTTTCTAATGAGTTTACCAATGATTCATTCTTATCCAAACTATCCGGATTAAAATCTTTTATTGCACTATTTGACTTGAATAAGTTCAATTCAATATCGGAGAATAATTTCATTACATGAATTTTTTCTTTATGACGGTAGTGAACGTAGTAGTATGAGAATACCATCGAAACAATCAATAGTAGAAATACGATTGCAATGAATATTAAAAAGAATTTATTCTTTTTCATCTATCTAACGTATACTTATTCTCTTAATTATAAGAAGCTATAAAGATAATAAAACCCAAGTTTAGCCAATCGGATTTTCGTAACATGTTTTGGGTAAAAAAAGAGGATCCCACTTATAAAATTTATCTGCCATTTGATTTGATGCGTAAAGAAACTGTAGTGCCTTCGTATTTTACGCTATGAATTGAAATCTCAATATCATTCAAATCGCAAAAATATTTTACCAATGCCATACCTAATCCGTTTCCTTCATAACTTCTTGAATATCCATGCTCTTCTTGTGAGAATGGTGTGAAGATATCTTTAATATAATTTTCATTCATTCCAATACCGGTATCTTTGATGCTGATAATAGTTTCCGAATCAGTTTGGCAAAGGCTAATATTTATATAACCTGTCGAAGTAAACTTTATAGAATTGTCAATTATATTATTAAGAATTTGGACAAAGGAATAATGATCCAAATGAACACAGCATTCCTCCAATCTTGAATCTAATTTTATCTCTAAATCCTTTCTAATTTTTTGTTTGTGTTCGTAAATCAGAGTTTCAAGAACTTCAACAACGTCGATCTCCACAATTCGTTTTTCATATGAACCTGAAATTACTTGGGACATATCAATAAGTAAATCAATAGTTCTTATAATTCTTTCACCGGATCTTTCAATTATTGTAAAACCATCTCTAAGATCTTCGGGAACACAACTAACAGCTTCGGATTTAATTAAACTGGTAAAACTGATAATAGAATTAATAGGTGTTCTTATTTCATGAGAAACTTGCGATAGGAATTCGGTTTTCAGTTTATCAGCATTCTCCGCTTTAAGTTTAGCAACTCTCATCTCCGAATTAGATCTTTCAAGTTCTCTTGTTTTCTCTTCCAGTTGTTTTGTTCTGTGTTCAACAAGTTTTTCTAAGCTTGCTTTATATGCTTTATTCTCTTCTATTAACTGTACTTTTTCTAATGCGCGATGAAGACTTAATTCAAGCACATCAAAATTTAGAATTGGTTTTGTGATAAAATCCCAAGCACCAAGTTGAATTGCTCTAATTGCATTATCAATTTCGCCTGTTCCGGAAACAACAATCAAAGGTGTATCGGGAGAATTTCTAGAAATGTAAGAGATAACTTGGTGGCCATCAATATTCGGCATATTAAGATCAACTACAACTACATCAAATTTTTGACTTAGAAATAACTGAATTCCTGTCCTTCCATCATTAGCTACGGCAACAACACTTTCTTGATCTTCAAAGTAAAACTTCAAACTTTCGCATAGCTGAACATCGTCATCAATGATTAATACTTGCAAACCGGTGAAGGGAACATCGTACTTACTAGAATTTGGATTATTGCTCATATAGGACTACTAAAGATTAAAAAAATATTGAGTGACAAAATTAAATAAATCTGCGGTAATAATTATATAAAAAGCTCCGATTAAAAATTAGATTTACAGCCAATTTTATAGACTGGTGGATAATTCCTTTATTTTCTTAACGAAAATGTCCATTGATTTTATTGGTTTATGATAAACATCGTTCTGAGTCATTCCGATATCAATTAGTTCTTTTGAAAGTTTATAATCCGAAGAACCGGTGTAGATGAGAAATTTAGTTTGGGGATTTAGTTTATGTGCTTCTAATATAAACTCTTCTCCATTCATAACCGGCAAACGCAAATCCACAATTCCAACTTCAAATTCAGAATTCGAAAATTCACTTAACGCAGTTACAGAATCTTCATAAGCAGAACAATCAATGTCCTCATCTTCAAAATAGATCTGTAAGTTTAATCTTACGTCATAGTCATCATCCAAAATTAACAGCTTAATGTTTTTCATTTTAGCCGCCTTTTTATCTTGGTAATTTTATTATAAATGTGGTTCCTCTTCCTACTTTTGAATTGAACGTAAGAATTCCATCATGATTATTCTTTATAATCATATATGATACCGATAAACCTAATCCGGTTCCGTCTCCTACTTCTTTCGTTGTAAAGAATGGTTCAAAAATTCTATGACTAATTTTTTCGGGGATTCCGGGACCATTATCTTCAATTTCGAGAACTACATATTCAGCTTCCAATTTCAATCTAAAAATAATTTGTGGGATCTTTTCCAAATTATTTTCTTCATGAATAGCTTGAGCCGCGTTACGCACAATGTTGAAAATTACTTGTTCAATTTCAGTTACTGTAATCTTTATATCAGGCAATGATTCGGGAAACTCTTTAATTATATCAATATTCCTAAAATCGAATTTCTTCTTCATATCGTAATCATTATATGCTAATTCAAGCGTATCGTTAACGAGCTTAATCATATCGTATTTTACTTTCTTAGATTCACTTCTTCTGCTGAACTGGAGCATGTTCTTTATAATCTCGGAAGCTTTAGCGGCTGCTGTTCTCATAGATTCAATGATATCATGTATTTGCCGTTCTTTCATGTAAGCTTCAATCGCTGTAATTGTTAAACCAAGTCCTTGTGCAATATCATTATTCTTCGGTAAAACGTCTGATGTTCTACGTAAAATGTTTTGACATCCTTGAACTATTGTACCAAGCGGATTATTTATCTCGTGCGCCATACCGGCTGCTAATCCGGCAACACTTAACATTTTTTCTGATTGAATCATAAGTTCATCAATCTTTTGTCGTTCGGTTACATCTTCAATCATTAATACAAAACCGGGTTGCTGTTCATTTTTAATTTTTGAAACCGTAAGTAGAAAATTTTGAATCTCGCCATTTTCTTTTATTATACTTTTTGTAGTACTGTCGGATTCTGATTGATTTCTAATTGCATCACGTAAAGAATCTTCAATAAAATTAAGCCCCGGGAACATGTTAAACAAATATTCATCTTCTGCCTCTTCATCAAAATATTCGCGTGATGCTTTATTAGAATGAGTCACAAACAATTCAACATCCACCGAAATTATTACACTTTGTATCGAATCCATAATAAATTGGATATAGTTAAAAGCCGATTGTAATTCTTTCCTTGCCTTTTCTATCTCGGTGATATCTTGAACCACATTAAGGATACATTCTTTATCGTTGAAAATTATTGGGCGAAGTGTAAGCAGTAAATTTCTTTTACCAAGTTTTTTGTGATAAAAATTAAAAGGATGATTTTCTAACTCACCATTATATTCAAGCATATGACTTAGTTCACCATAAAGCTCAACCGGCAAATTTTCATTTTTAACGGCATCAATAATTGACGACGAGTAAATTTCTTGAATACTTACACCGACTAAATCTGAGTAAGCTTTGTTAACAATTAATCTCTTATGCGGTACTTCTTTCTCGATAATTTGCATTGGTATCGGTGAATCTTCAAATATTCGCAAGAAATTTTTTCGTTCAATTGCAATTATATCTTCAGCTTTTCGTTTTTCTGTAGTATCAATAAAAAATACACTCATTTTATTTTCGCCGGTATTAAACGCAAAGATTTCAAAAATTCCTCTTACTCCCTTTTCGTCATATCTTATTATTCCCTCATAATTCCTAAGTTCACCTTTAGCCAATTTTTTATATACATCAACCAATTCGGTTTTGGTTAAATGCGGGAAAAGTTCTTCCATAGTTTTGTTCATAAAAACAGAATGATCCGAACCTAATATTTGCTCCGCTGATTTATTATAGCCGCTAAAGATAAGATCATCGTTGCCGTTAATTTTATAACTATGAGCACCAAAAGGAGAAGAATCAATTATGTTTCTAACAGCTTCTTCAGCTATCTTTCTCTCTGTTATATCGATATAAATTGAACCAACATAGAGTTCTTTTTCAGTTTGAATCGGGAAAATAGATTGAAGAATTACCAAACTATTTCCGTTTCTATTAATAATTTTTATTTCCGTCTGTTTAATTTTTTCGATAAAACTTCTACCGCGTTTAGGATCACTTGTCAACATTTTAATTCTATTTAACTTCTCCTTTGCTTCCAGCAGAGGAATTTCTGAAGTGTCAATTATACTTAGCTGTATATCCCATATATATTTACCTATTGCTTGCTGCTTTGGAATTCCGGTCAACTTTTCTTGTGCAGCATTAAATTCTATTATGATTCCGTTCTTATCCATCAAAACAAAACCGTTTGAAGATTGCTCGATAAACGATCTAAATTTTTCTTCACTTAACTTGATTCGTTCTTCGGATGATTTCCTTAAAGTTATATCCGTCAACACACCAAATGAGCCTATTACCTCACCTTCTGAATTATAAACCGGCGATCCGCTTACTAAGAAATCGATTTTCTTTCCGCTCTTACTTCTAAATGCAATTTCATATTGACTTGCTACTTTCTTTGTACGAAGTGTGTTCATTTTTTTAATAATATGATGATCAGCCTGATCGAGCAAAACTTCGTAACCAGGTTTACCTTTGATTTCATCCAATGTATAACCAAGAATTTCGGTAAACTTATTATTTACAAACACAATTCTATCATCATTATCGACCTGCATAACACCGTCGTTCATTCCTTCGATGAGTGTTCTTAATTTAAACTCACTTTCTTTTAATTGAATTTCCATACTTTTTGTATGAGTAACATCTTTAACACGGGCTTGCAAAAAATGATTTTCATTTATAATAAATTTGTCCAGCGTAATTTCTGCGTTAAAAAGTGAACCGTCTTTTCGCTTGTGAATCCATTCGAAAAATAAACTCTCGCCAACCAATGCCTCTTTAATCTTTTGTTCTTCGAGTTCGGATGAAAGCTCCCCCGATGATTGATATTTGGGAGAAATTTCATGAGGAGCTTTACCTATTAATTCATCTTCTTTGCAATCAAATATTTGCAATGATTTTTTATTGCACTCTATAATCTTACCATCTTTTATAAGCAGAATTCCATCGCCGGCATTTTGAAACAAAGATCGAAATTTAATCTCATTTTGTTCTAAATCTTTTTTCATTTGGGCTGATTTCAGAACACTGTAAAAATTTATATATCCAACTAAAACTATAAAGCCCATGTAACCCAAATCATCCAGCAGCAGGATTTGAATATTGTAGAAATATATTAGAGCTTGATCAACTATTAATCCGGATAAACCAATGGTAAACATTGATAATAAAATTACGGCTTTTTGTTTTTGTCCTGTTCGGAATAAAAAACGTATTGCTAACGATGAATAGAAAAGAAGTAATAGTAAAATTGCCAGCACAAACAACAACCATCTTGATGCAGTACCTTCAGCGTAGTAGATTGTTTCTACATTAAAGATTTGTGTAGGAGACATTTGCTCAACGTGACTCCATGCTGCACCGTTAGGTAATACAATGTTGATGATAAAAAATATTGATAAACATATTATTGCAAAGATTTCAAGCGGACGATTTACATACTTGGTAAGATTCGATAATAGATAAATATATGAAATACCTGCAATGGCTAACAATGAAGTACTAATTTTATCGATTAATAAAAATTCTGAAACTTGGTTAGAATAAAACCCGAGGAGGTTAAAAGTTATACCCAATCCGAGAAAGGTTGCAAATACAAAATATGCTAGATTCGTTTTTCTATCGATGTACTTTAAAGCCAAGAATAGACTGAAGAGAGCACTAAAGAAAAACAATCCAATCAACATTCCTTCGAAAAGGGTAAAAAGGCTGATCATAATTCCTCAAATTAAACACAATACCATATCTACATTATCGAAGATAATTTTCGATAATTAAATTGAGGATCTGCTTTGGAACTAAAAACACAAGTAATGTTTTCTTGAATATATGCTTAAATTTTTTGAAATACTTAAAAATCTTTAAAAATTTATCTATTATGGCACTTTTTTATTAATTTTACTAAAGTCTAAACAATCCAGATCTAATCATTAATTTTCTTTTAAGTTGCGATTTATTTCGTGTTAGTTAGCTGGATTTTCTTTAATAAGACAGTATAAATCGTTATCTTTGTCTCTTTATTTTGAATTATGTAGGAAGAATATGGGAAGAATAAAACTTACTAAAGGATTGGACATTCCGATAAAGGGAAAACCAGTCCAAGAAATTTCCGATGCAGCACCAGTAAGGCGTGTTGCTGTGCTTGGAAATGATTACGTGGGTATGAAACCCACAATGCTGGTTCAAGAAGGAGATATTGTAAAATTAGGGCAGCCTCTTTTTACGGATAAAAAAAATCCTTCAGTTCAATATACATCGCCGGGTAACGGAAAGGTTGTTGAAATTAATCGTGGAGAGAAAAGAGTTTTTCTTTCACTTGTTATTGAATTAAGCGGTAATGAAGAAGTTACTTTCAAAACTACATCTCAAGCTGAATTAAATAATTTGAAACGTGAAGATGTAGTTACTCGTCTCATCGAATCGGGTGAATGGACAGCTTTAAGAGTTAGACCATTCAGCAAAGTTGCAGATCCCGATACAACACCTCATGCTATATTCGTAACCGTGATAGATACGAATCCATTTGCGCCTTCGGTTGAAAAAATTGTTGGGATGAATGAAAATTATTTCAAAAATGGTCTGTCTGTAATTTCTAAACTTACAGATGGAAAAATATTTGTATGTAAATCACCAAACTCAAAAGTTCCGGTTATTGATTCACCGCAAATTTCAGTTGAAGAATTTGAAGGTCCACATCCGGCAGGTAATGTTGGAACACATATACATTTCTTAAGCCCGGTTAGCAGAAAAAGATTTGTCTGGCACATAACCACTCAAGACTTGATAGCAATAGGTCATCTCTTTACAACCGGTAAAATTATGACAGATAGAATTGTTTCTCTTGCCGGTTCTTCAGTTAAAAATCCTAGATTAATTAAAACCAGACGCGGTGCATCAATTACCGAAATAATTACAAATGAAATTAATGATGATAACTATAGAGCAATTTCCGGTTCGGTACTTTCAGGAAGAAACGCGGTTGATGCCGAAGCCTATTTAGGAAGATTTCATCAACAAATTTCTGTTATTCCTAATCCGGTTAAACGAAATTTCTTAGGATGGTTAAATCCATTTGTTAATCATTATTCAATGAAAAATATAGTATTCTCAAAATTGTCTCCATCTAAAGAATACGAATTCAGCACAGAACTTCACGGCGGTAAAAGAGCAATTGTACCAAGTGGAAATTTTGAAGAAGTAATGCCGATGGATATTCTTCCGACATATCTATTACGTGCACTGGCGGTAAAAGATGTTGAAGAAGCTGAACAACTCGGCATATTAGAATTAGATGAAGAAGATTTAGCACTATGTACTTTTTCTTGTCCTTCTAAACTAGAATACGGACCTATGTTAAGGGAAAATTTAACAATTATTGAAAAGGAAGGTTAATTCGTGAAGCTTTTAAGAAACTTTTTAGACAAACAGGAAAAACATTTCCATAAAGGCGGAAAACTTGAGAAGTTATTCCCCTTGTATGAAGCTGCTGATACTTTCCTCTATACAACCGCATCCCAGACTAAATCGGCTTCGCATGTTAGAGATGTGATGGATCTTAAACGTATGATGATGATGGTTGTTATTGCGTTAGCTCCGGCAGTTTTTATGGCTTTTTATAATACAGGTTTACAAGCTAATCTTGGTTTGCAGGCAACCGGTGCAACAAGCTCGCCACACTGGCAAGCTCAAGTTTTACAATGGCTTGGGTTCGGTTTTGATCCTTCAAACATTTTAGCCAATATAATTTTTGGCGGGTTGTACTTTCTGCCGGTTTATTTGGTAACTATTGCTGTCGGTGGATTTTGGGAAGTGATTTTTGCCACCGTTAGAAAACATGAAATCAATGAAGGATTTCTTGTTACATCACTCTTATTTCCATTAATACTTCCTCCTAATATTCCTTACTGGCAAGTTGCTCTCGGAATTTCATTCGGTGTAGTTATTGGAAAAGAAGTTTTCGGCGGTGTTGGAATGAATATTCTAAATCCCGCTTTAACCGCAAGAGCATTTTTATTCTTCGCATATCCAGCAGAAATTTCAGGTGATAAAGTTTGGGTTGCGGTAGATGGATTAAGTCAAGCAACAGCGTTAGCTCAATTTGCAGATTCAACAATGGAAGTTACTTATTCATGGATGGATGCGTTCTTAGGTTTTATTCCAGGTTCCATGGGAGAAACTTCAGCACTTGCATGTTTAATCGGCGCAGCAATATTAATTATAAGTAAAGTTGGTTCATGGAAGATAATGTTCTCAATTGTTATTGGAACAACACTTACAACCTTATTACTCAATACAGTTGGAAGTTCAACAAATCCGATGTTTGAAATGCCATTATACTGGCATTTTGTATTAGGCGGATTTGCATTCGGAACCGTATTTATGGCAACTGATCCGGTAAGTGCGGCAATGACTGAAAATGGTAAATATGTCTATGGATTTTTAATCGGTTTCCTAACAGTTTTAGTAAGGGTTATTAATCCGGCTTTCCCGGAAGGTATGATGTTGGCCATTTTATTCATGAACGTATTCGCTCCTATAATAGATCGATACTTTATAAACAAAAATATTAAAAGGAGGCTTGCAAGAAATGTCATCTGATAGCACAAAAAAAACTATACAGGTTGCGTTAGGAATATGTCTTGTATGCTCTATTTTAGTTTCTGCTGCTGCGGTCTCCTTGAGTTCTAGACAAGCAGAAAATAAACAAGTAGATAAAATAAAGAATATTCTTGCAGCCGGCGGAATTGATTATGAAAATAAGAACCCGCAAGAAATTTATAACAACAAGATAAAAGCCGTAACTGTCGAACTAGAAAGTGGTGAAGTGATAAATCCGGAAGAAAAATCCGAATTGCTTACACCCAAAAACTTCGACATAAAAAAAGTAAGTAATATCTCTGACTTAAGCGTAAGTATTCCAGCCTCGGAAGATATTGCCGGGATTAAACGAAAACCAACTCACATGATCGTATATGAAGTTCTCGATGAAAATGGAGATATTGATAAATATATTTTCCCTGTTCACGGAAAAGGACTTTGGTCAACCATGTATGGTTTTATTTCCTTCGATAAAGAATTGAAGAAAGTTGAAGGAATTACTTTTTATGATCACGGTGAGACTCCAGGTCTAGGCGGTGAAGTAGACAATCCAAACTGGAAGAACAGTTGGAAAGGTAAAACTGCTTTTAACGAAGATGGAGAGTTCATAATTGATGTACTTAAAGGTAGAGTTGATCCAACAAGTCCCAACGCGGATCATCAAATAGATGGTTTGTCAGGTTCAACTTTAACTACACGCGGTGTTGATTATTTACTCAAATATTGGCTTGGCGAAAACGGCTATGGCGCGTTTATCGATAAAGTGAGAGGAGAGGAGGGGTCAAATGAAGAAATATAGAGAAATATTACTCGACCCAATATTTAATAATAACCCTATAGCATTACAAATACTTGGTATATGTTCGGCATTGGCAGTTACCTCTAAGTTAGAGACTTCAATTGTAATGTCAATTGCGGTAATATTTGTATTAACTTTTTCAAACTTTTCAGTCAGTTTAATTAGAAAACATATCCCAAGCAGTATAAGAATATTAGTTGAAATGACAATCATTGCATCGCTTGTAATTATTGCCGATCAAATAATTAAAGCATTTTTATATGATATAAGTAAACAACTTTCGGTATATGTTGGATTGATAATTACAAACTGTATAATAATGGGTAGAGCTGAGGCATATGCGCTTCAAAATCCTCCCGGAAGAAGTATTCTAGATGGTATAGGAAACGGATTAGGATATACATTCGTTTTATTATTTGTTGGATTTTTCCGTGAACTTTTCGGTTCAGGTAAATTACTTGGTTACACAATCTTTCAACTTAACACAGAAGGCGGATGGTATAATCCAAACGGGTTATTCCTTTTATCACCAAGTGCGTTTATTCTAATCGGTTTACTAATATGGGCTATTCGTGCATGGAAACCTGATCAAGTTGAGGAGGCATAATTATGTTAGAACATTATTTAAGTCTTTTTATAAAATCCATTTTTATCGAGAATATGGCACTAGCATTCTTTTTAGGAATGTGTACATTTCTTGCCGTTTCTAAAAGAGTTGAAACTGCTGTCGGTTTAGGTATTGCCGTAGTTGTTGTGCAAACTATTACGGTTCCGGTTAATAATCTTATATATAATAATGTACTTAGAGAAG
Organism: Ignavibacteriales bacterium; assembly: GCA_003599395.1. Taxonomy (GTDB): domain Bacteria; phylum Bacteroidota; class Ignavibacteria; order Ignavibacteriales; family Melioribacteraceae; genus SURF-28. Next base: position 54,219 of record QZJX01000009.1, read on the forward strand.
GTGCCCTTGCCGGTCTTGGTTTTGAAACACTTGATCTTACATTTCTCGGATTGATCACATACATTGGCGTAATTGCCGCAATGGTTCAGATATTAGAAATGGTGCTTGATAAGTTCGTCCCAAAATTATATAACTCGCTTGGAATATTTTTACCTCTCATTACTGTTAACTGTGCAATCCTTGGTGGTACACTTTTTATGGTAGAAAGAGATTACATCTTCGGTGAGAGTGTTGTATTTGGGTTAGGTTCAGGCGCCGGATTTGCGATTGCGATTATTGCTCTTGCCGGTATTCGTGAGAAAATGAAATACAGTAATGTACCCGAAGGATTAAGAGGTCTCGGTATAACTTTTATAACTGTTGGATTAATGGCTATTGCATTTATGCTGTTTTCCGGAATTCAATTATAAGGATTTTTTAACATGGAAGGAATCAACATAATAATTATCGGCGTCGTGATGTTCACCTTGATTGTGTTGGTCTTGGTTGGATTAATCTTATTTGCTAAATCAAAATTAGTTGCTTCTGGCAACGTAAGCATTTCAATTAATGACGATCCCGAAAAAGCAATTACAGTTCCAATCGGCGGAAAATTGTTAAACGTATTAGCCGATAACAAAATTTATCTACCCTCGGCTTGCGGCGGAGGCGGTACCTGCGGTGAATGTAAATGTGTAGTTAGTGATGGCGGTGGTGACGTTCTACCTACAGAAAAATCTAAATTGAACAGAAAACAAGTTCGCGAACATTTTAGATTGAGTTGTCAAGTTCCTGTAAAGAGCGATATGAAGATTGAAGTCCCGCATGAAGTTTTTGATATTAAAAAATGGGAATGTACAGTTAAGTCAAATAAGAACGTTGCTACTTTTATTAAAGAACTTGTTCTTGAACTACCTGAAGGTGAAAATGTAGATTTCCGTGCTGGTGGTTATATTCAAATTGAAGCTCCTCCTCACGAATTGGACTTCAAAGATTTCGAAGTTGAAGAACAATTCAGAGAGGATTGGGATAAATACAATGTTTGGCAATACAAATCAAAAGTTACCGAACCGATTGTGAGAGCTTATTCAATGGCTAACTTTCCTCTCGAAAAAGGAAAGATTATGCTTAACGTAAGAATAGCAACACCTCCACCTAGGTTACCGAATGTTCCTCCCGGTCAAATGTCATCATTCATCTTTAACTTAAAACCGGGTGATAAAGTTACAATCTCAGGTCCATACGGTGAGTTCTTTGCAAAAGATACCGATAACGAAATGGTATTTATTGGCGGTGGTGCTGGTATGGCGCCAATGCGCTCTCATATTTTTGATCAGTTAGTTAGACTAAAATCAAAACGCAAAATGACTTTCTGGTACGGTGCCAGAAGTGTTCGTGAAATTTTCTATAAAGAAGATTTTGATAAGCTTGCTGCCGAGAACGACAACTTTACTTGGCATATTGGTTTATCGGAACCATTACCGGAAGATAATTGGACCGGTTACGTTGGATTTATTCATCAAGTTCTTTATGACAACTATCTTAAAAATCATCCTGCGCCGGAAGATTGTGAATACTACTTATGCGGTCCGCCTATGATGAACGCAGCAGTTTTAAAACTTCTTGATGATCTTGGCGTAGAACCCGAAAACATTTTACTCGATGATTTCGGTGGTTAATAAAATTAAAAGAAAGTCATCCCGAAGCCGTAATTAAATTACGGCTTCAGTTTATTATGAAACCTAAAAGAATTATATATTTTCTCATCTTCTTATTACTGCTGATTACTTCATGTACAAATGTTGAGCAAAACAATTTTTTAGAAATTAACGGCTCAACAATGGGTACAACATATTCCGTAAAAGTTGTGATCGATCAGTCAACTGCACAACTAAATGAAATTGTACTAAAAGAAAAAATTGATTCCGTTTTAGTCGAAGTAAACCGGCAAATGTCAACGTATATCCCGACTTCCGAGATTTCAGTATTTAATAATCTGGAAAGTAATAAATGGTTTGAAATTTCAGAAGACTTTGCATTTGTACTTTATGAATCGATAGATATTTGTAAATTAAGCAGCGGAAGTTTAGATATTACCGTTGGACCATTGGTAAATATTTGGGGTTTCGGACCTGATCAAAGACCAAGAAAAATTCCATCTCAAACTGAAATTGATTCCGCAATGCAATTAGTCGGAATTCAAAATTTGAATGTGAAACTCGAACCCCCATCAGTAATGAAAGGTATTGCAAATTTGGAAATTGATTTATCATCAACGGCAAAAGGTTTTGGCGTTGATAAAGTTTTCGCTTTATTAAATGAGCTAGGTTATAAAAACTCAATGGTTGAAATCGGCGGCGAAGTTCGAACCTCGGGATTAAATCATAAAAATGAAAAATGGAAGATTGGGATTTCGGAAGCTGATCATTCCGGTGCAATTAACAAAGTTGTTCAGTTAAGTGATCTTTCGATGGCAACTTCTGGTGATTATTGGAATTACTTCGAAGAAAATGGTATTAGATATTCACATACAATTGATCCGAGAACAGGAAAACCCATAACTCATAAACTGGCATCGATAACTGTTTTTGATTCTACTTGTTTAAGAGCAGATGGTTTTGCCACTGCTTTATATGTTATGGGTCCAGAAAAAGCTTACGATTTCGCGGTTGAAATGGAACTTCCAGTTTATATGATTGTTAAGAAGGATACTGGATTTGGAACTGTTAAAAGTCCAAAGTTTATAGAACTTTTTGAAAAGTAAAAAGGAAATTAAAATAAATGTTACAAATAGTTATAGTCACGTTATTTTTTGTGTTAGCGTTTTCGTTAATGGCAATGGCACTTCATTTTGCAAAATGGAAGAAGAAAGGTGAATCCGGTTGCTGCGGAGGCGGGCATTGTGAAACAAATGGCGGCGGACATAGCTGCTACAGCAGTAAAATTAATTATCTTGATGAGAAGGTTTTGAAAACGAATAAGAGTTAGAATCATTACGGATAGTTTTGTAGATACAAAGAAGATGGTATTAATCAAATAGTTAAGAGGGGTTATTTCCCCTCTTTAATTTTAATCCTATTAAAAAAAATATTTCGATATAAACTTAATTGTAAACTGTACAAAATATATACAGACACTTATTTTCTTAAAACTGAAGCAAATAAATATTTCATTTCTGAACCCCACTCTCAAGTCGCAAGATAGATAAGTAACTATAGAAAGTAATCCAAATATTAATGTAGTTTGTTAATAGTACAATATGTATTATTACCAGTACTAAAAAATGTGACAATCCATAAATGTCTTCACAAGGCATAATAAATAAACTCACTGCCATTATAGTTGATGACGAACTTCACGGTAGAGAAAATTTAAAAGCAATTATCGAAAACTACTGCTCCGAAATTGAAATTCTCGGATTAGCCGATTCAGTAATGGCTGCAAGAAATCTTGTAAACATTCACAATCCCAATATTGTCTTTCTCGATATAAGTATGCCGGTACTTAACGGTTTTGATTTTCTCGACGAATTTGATTCACGAAACTTTTTTGTAGTATTCGTCAGCGCTCATGAAGAATTCGGGATTAAAGCGATTAAAGCTGGTGCTACGGATTATATACTCAAACCGATAAACATTAAAGAACTGAAACAGACTGTAAAAAAAATTTTATCACTGCAAGTAAGAGCTAATCAAGTTGTAACTCAAATTGATAATGAAAAATTAGTTCTCCCCGCTTCTCATGGTTTTAATGTAATTATTATTGATGACATAATCAGATTAGAAGCCGACGGTTGTTATACAAAAGTAATTGTTAAAGAAAAAAAGAATTCAATTATATCCCGAACATTAAAAGATTTTGAGGAGAATCTTCCAAAAGAAAAATTCTTCAGAGTTCACAAATCTCACATCGTCAGTTTGAAGTACATTAAAGATTATTCGAATATAAGCGGGAATTATGTAACAATGATTGATGGAAGTAAAATTGAAATATCCCGCAGGAAAGCACCCGAATTTATTCAAAAAATTAAGACAGCTCTGAAGACAGTCTAATCATGACTAACAAAATATTTATAGTTGTTTTAATAGGTCTTTATCTGTCTACATCTCATTATTCACAAACACCGCCTTATTATCATTACACATCCTCTAATGGACTGGCTTCTTCCACAGTTTTTCATATGATTCAAGATAAAGCTGGTTATATCTGGTTTGGCACTCTAAATGGATTAAGCAGATTTGACGGAACTAGATTTATTACATACAGAACTAAGGATGGACTAAATTCTAATTCTATAACTCAAATTTTAGAAGGTGAGGATAATCAACTTTATTTATCAAATTTTGAAAGAGGTATTAATTTATTAAGTAATGGAAAAATTGAAAACCTAATTGAGAATATTGACGGTAAATATCACACTGCATCATATATGATTGACTATAAACAAAAAATATATGCATATGCACCACTGTTATCTTTTATTGTTTTTGATAAAAATAAATTTAAAAAAGACTCGGCATATATTATAACTTCAAACCCGATTTTAGTTAATAAATTAGTTGTTCTACCTAAGGGAAATCTTGCTGCACTCACTCATACCGGATTATATGATTTTATTGATGACCAATTTTATAAAATCAGTATTAAAGGTTTGAATGACATCAATGCTACCTCATATGCAAAAGATAATGACGGAAGTTATTTACTTGGTTCAATCGGCGCTATTTACAGAATAAAAGACAATACTTTGGTAGAAAAATATAATATCGAACTTTCTAAGGATATAAAAATTGAGAATGTTTTTAGCGATAGTAAAGGGAACATCTGGTTCAGTACTCCGGGCAAGGGGTTTTATGTAATCTACAAAGGCTCCGATGAAATAATTAACTTGGGCACAAAGCTTAAACTTGATATTACACATATAACTAATTTTTTGGAGGATAGGGAAGGAAATATTTGGATTACAACATTCGGCAAAGGAGTATATTGTTTGAATAATCTTTATTTAAAAAATTATACGGAATATGACGGATTAATTAATAATAATATTAATACCATTACAAAAGATAATTCAGGCAGAATTATAATCGGAACCTTTAAAGGAATTAACATTTTAGAAAAAAACAGTTTGCATAAACTAAGCGGCAAATTAGATAAAGAACTTATTGGAGATATTAACAGCATAATTGTTGATAAAAATAATGTATATGTCGCTTGGTCAGCTAACCCTTTGTACTCTGCAAGTATAAAATATAAGGAGCTTCAATTTAATATTACCGGTAAACGATCTCTTTTAAAATTATCTTCAGGTGATTTTGTTTATGGAGGATGGGGTAATGATATTAGAATAAGTAAAAATTTTGAATTAACTTCTCAAAATCCGGTATATTATTTAAGTGATCAAATGCAATCCAATAGGATTTATAACCTCAAAGAAGATAGTAAAAAAAATCTTTGGATTGCTTCAGCACTTGGTTTAATTAAATTAACAAATCTATACGAAAAAGATGCTGCTTGGAGTTGGGACAAAACTTTATACAGCAATAATCAAATTCTCAATTCAAGAATAAATTACATTCACGAGGATTCTAAAAATATAGTTTGGTTTGCCGGTTCCAAAGGAGTCGCCTCCTATGATCTTAAATCAGAAAGAATAGATAATTATATAAATGTTAACGGGTTTGATTTATCAAGTGCAACTTCAATTTCATCGGATAGTAAAAACAGAATTTGGATTGGTACTTTAAGCGGTCTTTATTTTATGGAAGGAAATAATATTAAGTATCTTAACAGCAAAACCGGACTTCCGGCCGATGAAATACTTTCATTGTTTTAT
>QZJX01000046.1 GCA_003599395.1 Ignavibacteriales bacterium
GTTTCAAGAGCTCTTGCCGGAGTTGACATTAAATTGAATGCTCAATTAGTTTAAATAATTGTATTATGTAATTATCAAAAGGATTGACCGACTCGGTTAATCCTTTTTTTATTTCTATTAATATCAAAAGTAATTTAGAGTTTACCAGCCGTACTTAATTCGGAACTTTTTGGTTATCGAAATAGTCAATATTGCTCAAATTAAACCCAATCAAGAAAGGAATCACAATGAAATGCCCGGTTTGCAAAGATGTAAATTTGGCTATCGCAGATAGACAAGGTGTTGAGATTGATTATTGTCCTGAATGTTGCGGCGTTTGGCTTGACCGAGGGGAGTTGAATAAAATCATCGAGAAAAGTATTGCCGAAGATATTACTCCTCCTCAAACACAATACGGTCAGCACAATTATAGAGATGACCGATATATCGACAATTATAAATATTCAAACAAAAGAAAGCGCAAAGGACTCTTGGGTGAACTTTTTGATTTTGATTAAATGAAAACGGCAGAGATTAATTTTTTCTCTGCCGCTTTATCTGCTTTCCCAATCTATTTAATTATTCCGCGTAATGCAGAATCACATTTTTAATTGCTTCTTTACAAACATCGCAAAAAGGTTTTACTCCCTTTGAAAACATAATACAATCAAGCATTGGTCTATAAAAACCATATTGCATGTAACCGGCTCCTTCAAATGCACCAACTTTTCCGTAATATTCATTAGCTTGCAGGTGTTCAACAACTTTCTCGGTATTTGCTTTATCCTTCAGATCATAATTCTTTTCAGCGGCTTCAATTTCTTCTTTTGCTGCTTTATTCTTTTTCAATTCCGTAATTTCATTGTTCAATTTGTTTCTTTCTTTTTGCCATTCGTAACCCATCAGATCAAATTCTTCTTTATTCCATGGAGTTGGAATCGGGGTAGATTCTTTAACGAGCTCTTTCCATTTCAGGTTATCTTTATCTAAAAGCGCCGTAATATTTGGTTCGGCAGGCTCTCTATCCGACTTGTAAAATTCTGAGTAAGCCACATCGGAAGTGTAGTATTCATCCGCGAGTCCGGTGAAAGAATGACCAAATTCGTGAAGAAAAATATAATCTCGGAATTGTGTGTCGGAAGTAAACGTACAATAGAAATTATAAATACCTCCTCCGCCGTATCTTTTATGATTTGCCATTATAAAAATTGCATCAAATGGAACAATCGAGGCAACATCATAAACAGTGTGAACGGATTCGGTTAACAAGTATCTTTCAGAACCCATTGAATTAAACGTAGAGTTAAGAGTCGTCTCTTTATAAATTTCTGCACGAGGTTCGTCACCGCCGCTATCTTCGGATGGATTTAATACACCGTAAATATTAAAATAATCGTTCATCGAGGTGTATGGTTCAAGCGAAAAGAATACTTCGGTAAAATGGTTGATGTCTTTTTCAAATTTATCAACTTCTTCTTTTGTGTAGCCGTCACCAAGAATTACAACATCAACTTTTGAATGAGGTTCGCCGCCGATATGTGATTTAATAATTTTATAATTAGAGAAATCAACTTGTAAATCACTAAAAGAATCTTCCTTGGGATCGATATTTAAACTGAATACATTTTTAAAACTATTATCGTCTTGTCTTTTCTCAATTGAAAAATTGACCGGTACTTTAGGAAACGGAATTAATGCGACTTCTTCAAAGCTTTTTACTTTTCCCTCAATTGCGTCTTGACTAGTTTGATACTCTTTAAAGTAGCTGTCAAAGCCTTTTGAATAGATAACCTTGTTGGTTTTTGGGTCATAAAGTTTAAGATAGTAAGCGCCGTTGTTGAAACTGTCAATTAAATTAACTCTGCTTCCGGCCCAGCTTCCGTATTTTAATTTTTCAACCAATGAAATACTTTCCGTTTCGGCATTACCTTTATGAATGTAATCAATTCTTAAGGTTGAATCCTCGAAATACTTTTCGAAGATCTCAAAATTTTGAGCGTTGATCATCGTTAAAAAACTTATAAAAAGGGTAATAATGATTTTCATTTTATCCTCACCTATATTTTATTTTTTGAAAGACACCAATAAGAACGGAATTAGCCAATTTAAACTTTTACAAGTAGAGCAACATTTTCGATATGGAATGTATGTGGAAACATATCCACCGGTCGGATTTTTATTAATTTGTATCCAGATTCAACAAGCATTTTGATATCACGAGCTTGAGTTGCCGGATTGCAACTTACATAAACTATTTTCTTAGGCGAGAGTTCAATAACATCGTTAATTGTTTTGGGATTCATGCCGGCACGCGGCGGATCTGTAATTACAACATCAGGTTTCGGCAGCAATTTTTCTTCTATTATCGTCAGAAAAGACTTGTTCAAGTCAGCTAACTCAAAATGAACATTTGTTATTTTATTTAATTCGGTGTTTGAAGCGGCATCTTTAACAGCAGCCTCAACACTTTCAAAAGCATAGACTTGCTTTACGTGAGGCGAGACAAAGATTGAAATTGTACCAGCTCCGGAATACAAATCGTATACAATTTCATCTCCCGAAAACTCTGCAAAAGCAAGAGCCGTTTCATAAAGATTTTCAGCCTGAATAGAGTTTGTTTGGAAAAACGAATTTGGACTAATTCTGAACAAAAATTGACCGATTTTATCAAAAATTACACCGTTTCCGTGAAAAATTCGCTCAAAATCACCAACGGCAATTTGAGCTTTTTTCTCGTTAATATTATTTACAATGGTTGTGATTTTCGGTTCAATTTTAAGCAGTTCTTCGGCATATTTTGTGAACAACCGTTCATCTAATTTGGAAGTCACCAAATTAACCATCAAGTCGTCTGTGTGATGAGATTGCTTGATAACAAGGTTTCTTAAATAGCCTTCGTGAGTCTTTGTTGAGTAAATTGATGTGCCGGTTGACTTAAAAAAGTCCCTAGTGAAATTTAGAATTTTTGTGCTGTCTTCAGACTGAAGATAACACTCGTTAATATCCAATACTTTGTCGAACATGCGAGGAATGTGTAATCCTAATGCAAAATTCTGATCTTTGATTTCATCTTGATTGTTGATTTCTTCCGGAAACAACCATCGCTTATCGGCAAATGAAAACTCCATTTTATTGCGATAATAGAAGATCTTCTCAGAAAGAACGATCGTTAATATTTCAAAATCTTTCAATCCACCGATTCGTTCAAAAACATCTTTTACCTGTTCAGCTTTGTATTTTAGCTGCACATCATATTTTAAATCCTGTTGCTTACATCCACCACAGATTCCAAAATACTTGCAACGTGCTTGGGTTCTTACTTCGGAAGGTTCTATAACTTCAATAACTTTTGATTCGGCGTAGGATTTTTTAATTCTTCGAAGCTCAACTTTTACTTTGTCCCCGGGATATGAACCATCTGCAAAAATAACATATTTTTTGTCTGAATCATCACGTATGATTTTCGCAATACCTTTACCTTCAAAAGCGTATCCGGTTATTTCCAATTCTAGAATATCGCCTTTTTTCATATTAACGATCGTTCATAATTGCTTTTAAAATGGAAAAACCAATGAATCTATCGGCTCCTTGTTTTAGGTAAGCTTTGGATTGATGGCTGATTTGGTTAATCAATTTTTTGTAATAACTTTTTTCATTGTCGGATAACTCTTTAAGCGATTTACTTAACATATCGAGATTTGTTGAATAATATTCGTTCAATCTGTCAGAATGATTGATAATTTCCTGCACGTCCCATCCACGTTGAAAATAGTAGTTTTTAATGTCTTCGGTATAAAGTGGATCCAAATCAGAATCGCTGAACATATCATTAACAAATTGCGGAACTAACTTCTCAAGCTTTACAATTTCACCAACTATTAATATCCCATCGTTTTTAATAATTCTTTTGATTTCCTTTATAATTCTATTTCGCTTGCTTCCCGAGATGGACGCTTGAGTATAAACTACGTCGAATGTATTCTCGTTAAAATCAGTAATCTCAAAATCCATCATCTTAGGATTTATAGATTCTATTTGATCAAGTGCTAATCTTGAATTCAAAAGCGAGTCATAATCTTCAACTATCAATTCTATTTTTGTAGCACCATTTTTAAGAAATAGTTTTACAGCAAACTCGCTGCCGGCACCAATGACAAGAATTGTTTTTCCGAGGAGATCAACATTTTCTAATGTAAAATTAAGTTGAGAGTTGCCTCCGGGGAGATGTATTTGTTCTTTTGTTTTCATTTCACAAAGATATGAAATGTTTGTGAGAGAGTTTTAGCTAGCAATAAAATATTACTCTCCAAAATACTTGTATTGTAAATCTTCCCATGATGGATTGCTGATTATGTCTATAATTCTTCGATTCAAAGGTTCTCTTAGTTTGCTTCCTTCATGAAGCGCAAAACCATAATATACTTGTTCAAGTTCGTTTGGCAGCACCTTAACTTTTCCCGGAAGTCCATTTTTCTTAATTAGATATTTCATTATCGGAGCATCATACACAAAGGCGTCAAGATCACCGGTTGCGATAGCCTCTAAACCTTTTGAGACGTCACTATACGATAAATAATTGATTCTTTTATCAACAAGAAAACTTTCTGCAGTCGAGCTTGGAATAGTCCCAACGGTTGTGCTATAAAGGTCGCTCAATCCTTTAATTTTCGTTTCAAGCTTACCTACAGTTAATGCGGAAGCTATAGCCGCCGTAATGCTGGAAATAATTATAATTGCCGTAAACATCCAAATTAGAGAGATAACTCTCCCACCTATGGATTTAGGTGCTTTGTCACCGTATCCTACTGTTGTCATAGTAACAGCAGCAAACCAAAAACTTGACCACAATCCCTTCGACTTTCCATCGCCGAATTGTTCCGGATTTTTCTTTCGTTCAAAAAACCAGGTTAGCAGTCCGACAAGAAACAGAATAATAATAAGAACACCAACCGTACTTATAAACTCAACAGAAAGCAAATTTTTTGCCAAGCTTAAAAAACCGGATTCCTCCTTTACAGCAACGGCAATGCTCAATCCGGTAACCAGATAGGGAAGAGTAAAATCCATTTTTTCTTCGCGAGCTGCTGTAATTGTTAAAGGCGAAACAGCTATATCGACCTCTTCATTTTCAACCGCGGTTACTAATCCTTCTAAATCGTATTCTCGTACTTCATATTCGTATCCTAATTCTGATGAAATTTTTTGCCATAGATCAAATGATAAACCTCCCCAAGCTCCGTTTTGCTTAATTACGAAGGGTTCGGCTACTTTTGTGCCTACAATAATTTTATCTTGTGCAAAGAGTGATGAAAATAAAATTATGGATATTAAAATAATTCGCATGAAGGTCCCTATTATGTTATACAAAAGAGATGCTCGTAAAAAGCATTAGATAAACTAAATGAAGTTTGAGTTAGACTATATAATAATACTAAAAAGAAAAAACACAGCAAAGCTGAGGATTATCAACATTAATAAAAGATGAGTTGTAGCACGATGTAAATCAGGATCATAATCTCTATCCGACTCACTTTTATCAAAAAGTATTAATGGATTGCGGCTAACTCTTATAATCTCTTTGGATACACTAAGCGTAAGCTTTTCCGTGTAATTAAATACTGCTTCAACACTATCGATAAAGATTTTCTGAATTAATCTTGCCGGTCTTCTGTAAAACCAATCGGTGTCAAGTGCAAGGGTTGGTTCTCCTTCAAGTTTTTTACGAAGCAGCCAAAACGCAATAAACGTAAAAGTCAAAATCTGTATCGATTCAGTAAGGTGATAAATTGTATACGGTTCATAATTAACGGTGAAGGGTAAGTAATCATAAAGCAATGTCGGGTACACGCCGAATAATGTGCAGAGAATTGCAGCGAGAAGCATTCCGACGTGCATGTTAACCGGTGGTTTTGTAGGTTCGATTTCTTCTTTTGATTTACTCCACCATGTAAAGTATGGAAGTTTTAATCCAGTGTGTAAAAATGTACCGACCGAGGCAAGTAAAAGCAGCAGCATTGCAGTATCAAAATGTGCTTCGCCTGCAGCCGAGACAACCATTGATTTACTTATAAATCCGTTGAACAACGGGAATCCGGAAATTGAAAACGCACCGATCATATAAAGCCATAGAGTTACCGGCTGCTTTTTTGCTATTCCCCCAAGCTCTGTTAGTTTACTTCTCCCGGTTGTATGAAGTACAACACCGGCGCCCATAAACAGCAATGCTTTATATAAAATGTGACTAAATGCGTGAGCGGTTGTTCCGTTAATTGCCATCTCGGTTCCGATACCGACACCCGCTACCATGTATCCAACCTGACTAATTATATGATACGCAAGTATTTCTCTGATGTCATTAGCAAGTACGGCATATACAACACCGTACAGTGCCATCATCACGCCGAAGAAAATCAACACTTCCCACCCGGCAAATATTTTAATAAGAATTAATACGGCAGACTTTGTTGTAAAGGCACTCAAGAAAACAGCACCCGTAACAGTAGCTTTAGGATAAGCATCTGCAAGCCAAGCATGTAACGGCGGAATAGCTGTGTTAAGCGCAACACCAACTAATATTAACCAAGAAAAAATTGAGCCATCGGGAGTAAGACTTGTTATAATGATTGAACCGGTTGAAGAAATGTTTAAAATAATTCCGGCTAGCAATAAACTTCCACCGAAGAGATGCACAATTAAATAACGCATACCTGCATTTGCGGATTCTTTAGTTCTTCTTGCCCAGATTAAATAAGTCGAAGCAACAGCCATCAATTCCCAAAAGACAAAGAGCGTAAAATAATCTCCGGCAAAAGTAACTCCGAGCGCACCGCCGGCATAAAGCAAAGCTGCCGATTGCTGGCCTTTTTCTTTTAAGTGATACGAATAAACTCCGCCGATTATTGCTATGATTGAAAAGATGGTTCCAAAGATTCTGTTTAACCGGTTGAACTCACCGAGGATTAATTCATAATTAAGAAAGTTTATTTTTATTACATGATCTATTGGGAAAGACCAAATAGTTATAAGCGCCAACAGAGGGAAAAGAAGAAAACTTCCCGAGCGAATCTTCTGCGGTAGCAACGGCAAAATCAATGCACCGAATATCATATAATATGCCGGTATGATCATCATGTTAATCGGCATCGTAGTAATCTTCTTTTCTTTGAATGAATAATTTTCCCAGCCACTTTGATATATAAATTATGGCAACACAACCGACAAATCCCCAAAGGATGTAGAATGCGGGAATGTAACTCCACCAATGTTTCTTCGGGTAATCTGCTAGTAATACAAATTCAGAAAACAGTGTTATCAAAGTAATTACCCCCAATAATATCCAATGCCATTTTTTCATCTTAAAATCCCCTCATAACATCGGTCGTAATGCTTACGGCGAGATCAAAGAAATTAAAAAATAGATCAGGGAACAAACCGAATAAAACCGAAAGCGTTGCCGTGATAACGATTGGTACAACCATCAGTTTGTTCGCCTCGCCATAGTTTTCCAAACCGGTTCCCTCTTTAAAATAAGCGCGATAAATAATAGGGAAGAAGTAACCCGCGTTTAACAACCCACTTAATAATAATATTGTTAATCCTATATCCATCCCGGCTTCTAAAGATCCGATGCCTAAGAACCATTTGCTAATAAAACCATTTATTGGCGGAATGCCTGCTAAGCCAATCGAACCGATTGTGAATGCAGCCATTGTCCAGGGCATCACTTTTGCAATTCCGTCAAGCTGACTAATGTTTTCTCTATGAAGATTCACATAAATCGCGCCGGCACAGAAGAATAACGTTATCTTCATTGTAGCATGTGTTGAAATGTGCATGATTCCACCGGTAAATCCAGATGTTGAAAGAAGAGACACACCAAGTACAATGTATGATAAATGTCCGACCGTTGAATAAGCGAGTCGCCTTTTCAAATTATCTTGTTTGAATGCAAGCAAAGATGCAAGAATTATAGTCGTCCCGGCAAACACAAATAAAATATTGTTCAAACCATATTGTTCCATCACCTCGGGACCGAAGACAAATCCAACTACTCTAACGACACCAAATACACCGGATTTTACAACAGCAACAGCGTGAAGCAGGGCGCTAACGGGAGTCGGTGCTGCCATTGCGGCGGGAAGCCAGCTATGTAAAGGCATAATACCGGCTTTAACTCCTACTCCGGCTAAGAATAACATGAATAAAACAATCACAGCATCTTTTGATAAGTTTACATCAGAAAAGATTCCGCCTGCGGAAAAATCTAAAGTGTTTGTGTAGTGATAAGTTAATCCGGCTGCGGCAATTAGAATAACGCCTGCAGTTAATGTATAGAGCAAATACTTTCTACCCGCGGCAATTGCCTCTTTGTTTTCTTTATGAATAACAAGCGGGTAAGTTGCAATAGTCAACACTTCATAAAAAATTATAAACGTAAGTAAGTTTGCCGAAAAAGCAATTCCGATTGTAGCTGATAGACAAACTGCAAAACTTGCAAAATAGCGAGTTTGTTTTTTCTCGTCATTTCCACGCACATAACCGATTGAATAAAAGGAAGTGAATATCCAAAGCCCAGAAGCAATAATTGCAAAGAAAATCCCGAATTGATCGGCTTTGAGTGCAAGTTCAATACCTGGTGCAATTTCTAAAATATTAAATACTGCGGCTTTACCTTCCAATGCTGCGGGAAGTAATGTCAACACTAAAACAAACTTCACAACTGCTGCAAGTATTGTCCATCCTTCGCGTAAGTTGGGATTGTTTCGGCTAATAATAATCAGCGGAACCGCAAGCAGCGAAACCATCACGGCATAAAAAGGAATTGCAGAATTATATGTAGAAATTATTTCCATGTATTAACTATTAAGTCAGCGTCATTCCGAAGGAGTCGTTTTTTGACGACCGAGGAATCTCAGTTTGCTTTAAATGAGATTCTTCCCCCTACTTGTCGGGGTCAGAATGACACTTTTTGTTTATTCCTTCTTTGTATTCATCACAACATACCTTCCGGCATCATTTTATAAATGTGTTCAACTATAATAAAGTTCAATATACCCAACACAATCAAACCGATTGCTAAGACCAAAATCGGTATCAACATAGAAAACTGAATTTCATTTTTCTTTACTTTTTCTTTTACTTCCGATCCTTCCTGAGATTTCATATAAACTTTTTCAAGAATTCTAAAAAAGTAAACGGCATTTAGCAAACTGCTTATTAATATTACTGCAAGAAATAACCAGCTTGAGTTTTCTATTGTTCCTAAAGCGAGATACCACTTGCTGAAAAATCCGGCTAAAGGTGGGAGTCCAACCATTGATAAAGCGGCAACGGTAAACGCCGCCATAGTCCATGGGTATTTTTTTCTATAAGAATCATCAAACTTATAAATGTCTGAATGACCCTCTTTAATTCTAATACTGCCTGCGACCATAAACAAAGTAGCTTTCATAAAAGCATGGTTAACTAAATGTAAAACAGCTCCGATAAAACCAAATGGATTTGCAAGACCAATGCCCAATCCTATATAACCAATTTGTGCAACACTGCTGTAGGCTAGCATCCGTTTCATTTCTTTTTGTGCGATTGCTAAGACGGAACCGAATATAATTCCAGCAGAAGAAAAAATAGCAATCAAATCGGCAGCTGCTAATTCGTTACTGAAATATTCAACACCAAATACAAAATAGAGTAATCGTATCATTGCATATGCACCAACCTTTGTCCCGATCGGAGCAATTAATGCAGAAGAAGAAGTGGGAGCATAAGTGTATGAATCCGGCAGCCAACCATGCATTGGAAAGATTGCCATTTTAATTCCGAAGCCGACGACGATTAAAATTAATGCTACGATTATTGTCGGACTATCTTCCATCAAAGGTAAAATGCCGGCTAGATCTGACATGTTTAAGGTACCGCTCATAAAGTAAAGATAACCTATACCTAGCAAATAGAATGATGCACCGATTGTTCCGATAATCAAATATTTAAAAGCGGCAAATGGTGCTTTTCTATCACCAACACCAATAAGTGCATAACCGGCTAATGATGAAATTTCTATAAAGACATAAAGATTGAATAAGTCCCCGGTTATTATCATTCCATTAAAGCCTGTTAGCAGTAACATTACTACGGAATAATAAGCGGTTTGCTTACCGGAAAGATCAATATTTACCGGTTGATATGAATATACAATAACAAATAGTGCTACAAAATTTATAACGAGAACCACAAACGAAGAGAGATAATCATAAACGTATTCGATTCCTATTGGGGGAATCCATCCGCCGAAGAAATAATTTATTGGTCCATTGTTTATTACGTGAATAAATCCAAATATTGAAAGTATAGTCGCCGCGAGAGTAATCAGAGCGGCAATAGGATAAGCAATATTTTTTTTCCAAACTCCAAGAAGAGGAATAATTAAAGACGCGAACAGAAAGAGCAGCGGTATTATTGCAGGAAGATTTTTCTCAATCATTTCATTAACTCAATCAGTTCGGTTTCATCAAGGGTTTTATAATTTTTGTAAATCAATATGAGTAAAGCAAAAGCAACACCCACGGTTGCAACTCCAACTACAATAGCTGTTAACATTAAAGCATGCGGTAGAGGATTAATATAATTAGCCGGATTTTCAGCCGATAAATTTTCTATAATTATTGGGACGGTGGCATCAATTTTTATTGCACTAGAGATATAAAACAGAATTATTGCAGCCTGAAAAATAGTCATGCCGATTAATTTCTTAACTAAATTTTTCTTTACAGTCATTCCGTACAAACCGATTACAAGCAGCAAAATTATAAACCAATAATCATAATGTCCGGCAATAAAATCAAACATCTTCATCCTCGTCATCTATAAGATTATCATAAATGGAAACAAGAATTGCCATGACCGCAATCCCAACTCCGACTTCGATAAATAGTATGCCGAAATATCTTAACTCGGCAGAAGTTAAACCGGGTATGGGCAGAAAACTATAATCCAGAAAATTTCCTCCGAGCAATAATGATAATAAACCAATTCCAAAAAATATTAAAACCCCAAGAACACCTAATGGAATAGCCAAAACTTTGTTAAAATGCATTGGGTGAATTTTTTCATCAGTAGAAATTCTTATTAATAAAATGGATGTTGCAAGCAAGGCGCCTCCTTGAAAACCTCCGCCGGGACTATAGTGTCCGTGAAAGATCACATACATCCCGAATAACATTATATATGGAGAGAGTATTCGGCTTAAAAGAATAATAATAGGACTGCTACTTCCTTGTTGCACGTTTTTTCTCCCGTCTTAAAAGTAGATAACAAATCATACCAGCTGAAAATATTACAAGTTCTTCGCCCAGTGTATCGAAACTTCTATAATCACCCAAAACAGTTGTAACCATGTTGTCAGTGTTGGCATCTTTAATTGCATTTTCTATATAGTATGAAGAAGCAACCGGAGTTCCGGTTAAACTTTCTTCTCTATTAACCAAAGCGGTTGAATCACCTCGATAGGGAAGACCATGTGAGGCATAAATCAATAATAGAGCAAATATTACAACGCTGATATAAGTTAGATATTTCAATCGTTAGTTCTCCTCGTTGTTCTGAATATTAAAACGATATAAAGAACACCGGTTATACCGGCTCCGACAACCGCTTCGGTAAACCCGACATCAATAGCGCCCATAGATACAAACAGCATTGCAAGTATATAACTGAACACACTTAATGACACAACTGCGGTTAACAGATCTTTAACATGTAAAGAAACAACAGCAGAAATTATAAGAAAGACATAAAGTACAAGTTCAAGTTCCCAATGCATCTATTCTTCCTTTTCTTTATCTTTTTTGAACCAAGGTTTAATCCCGAAACTTAAAGCGGCACGCGCTAATGCATGAGCCCCAACAGGATTGGCAATCGCAACAAACACAAAAATGATTAATAGTTTTAAACTGTTTAAGCAGAATCCTTCGTAAACCATTAGTCCCAGAATGATTAACATAATTCCCAGCGTATCACTTTTGCTTGTTGCATGAGAGCGTGTGAAAAAATCCGGTAATCTTATAACACCAACACTTCCGATCATCATAAAAAACGAGCCGACTACAATAAAAAAGATTGTTAATATATTTTGAAGTTCTATCATTCTTTTGCTTTCTCGGTTGAAAAATATTTTGCGATAATTAATGAACTGATGAAATTTAAAATTGAATAAGCAAGAGCTATGTCGATGAACATATCTAACCTGCCGAACAGATGACCAAGCAATAAAATCAGCACTAAGGTTTTTGTACCGATTGCACCGGCACCGAGTAATCTGTCAAAAACAGTCGGACCTTTTATTACTCTAAAAAAGGGGATAGTAATAATTATTGTTAAACCTATAGCCATTGCAATAAAAAATGATTCCATACTATAGCTCATCCTCTGAATCAATTATAACTTCGTCGCATACAACTCTTTCTATTTTTGTTTTATAAAGCTTGGCAACTTCAACGGCCAAGGAGTGATCAATATGTGCTTCATCTGATTCACTTGTTAAGGCGTGAACGACAAAGTTATCTCCGTCAATGTGTAATGTGACAGTTCCCGGAGTTAGCGAGATAGAATTTCCCAAAGTCACTTTCGCAAACATATTCGGCAGATTTGTTTTGAATTTTATTATCCCGGTTTTGATCGGCATCTTGGGATGAATGATCAAGTAAGCAATTCTAAAGCTTGATGTTATTATTTCCCACAATAGAAAAATTAGGAAGTAAAAAAATCTAAAAACTCTTAACCCGGATTCTTCTGATTTTTTATCGTGATAAAAAACATGATTGCGCAACTTTGCGTTGAACCACAAAACAGTACTAACCGACAGAACACCTAGCGAAATATGAAACAAGTCAAAATAGCCGCTTAAGATGAGCCAGAAAGCCATCATTATACAGAAATGAAGTACGATATTTCTTGGATTTACTTTAATCATGGTTAGCTTAAGAATGCAAAAGTTATATAAAAAAGAAATTCTAAACAAGAAAATGCGGAATGGAAACAAGAGGAAAAACTTTGTTGTTAAGTGAATTTTTTAATGTAATTAAAGAATAAAATGATGCTTGCTTTCTTAAATGTTGATTACTGTTTAACCAGTTCCTAATTTTTAAGTATTCAGCTTTTCAGCAGCCTCAAGTTTTTCTTCTAACTTTATTTCTTCCGCACCATGAGTAAGAGCTTTTAATTTTTTAAAGAACACCAAAAGCAGTAGTCCGAAAAACACACAGAAGACAAATATTCCCGTAAAGACTTCAAACTCACCTGCATTTTGTGCAAACTCTCCTACAAGTCCGGCGAGTTTATTGCCAAGCCCTGTTGCGGCAAAATAAACACCCATCATTATTGATGCATATTTAAGAGGAGCTAGTTTTGTGATGAATGAAAGCGCAACGGGCGAGATTGAGAGTTCGCCTATAACTTGAAGTAGATAAGAAAGAATTAACCAAATCAGCAATGCTTTACCGCTGGCTTGAGCCTCTAAAGCTGCGGCTGACATCATTAAAAATCCTGTTCCCATTATTATTGTACCTATCGCCATTTTAAAAATGGAAGAGGATTCTTTTCCTTTATTGTTTCGTCTGGACCAAAACGCGGCGACAGCAGTGCCAAATATTATTACAAAAATTGCCGGTACAGATTGAAATACACTCGTAGGAATTTCCCATCCCAAAACAATTCTATTAATCTTTTCTTTCGTGTATAGGTTCATCAACCCGCCTGCCTGTTCATAAGCGCCCCAGAAAACAATTACGATTAGAAAGGAAATTAGAAGAACAACAACACGATCTTTTTCAATTTTTGTTAGAGGTTTATTGCTTTTTGATCCTTCGATTTTGGGAACAGGGACATAGTTCCCGACTGTCTTTAAATGTTTTTGACCCAACAAATAAATAATCTGTCCTAAAATCATTCCAAATCCAGCTAATGAAAATCCGATATGCCATCCGTAAACTTCACCAACATAACCAACAATTAAAGGAGCGGTTGCGGCGCCTATGTTAATCCCTATATAAAAAATTGTAAATCCACTATCGCGTCGAGGATCACCTTCTTTATACAATCCTCCGACCATTGTAGAAATGTTTGGCTTAAGAAATCCGACTCCAATAATTAATGATATCAAACCAGTATAGAAAAAAGCTTCACCGGAAACGGCTAAAGTTAATTGTCCGATCGCAATAAAAAGTCCGCCAAGAAAAACTGTTTTTTTCTGACCGAGAAATCTATCCGCTACAATTCCACCGGGGATTGACATAACATAGACAAGCATCGTATACCAACCATAAAGAATCAATGCATCGGAATTACTCCACCCCATACCGGGGTTATCCCCAATAGTTTCTTTTGTTAAATAGAGAACAAGAATTGCTCGCATTCCATAAAAACTAAAACGCTCCCACATTTCTGTGAAAAAGAGTACGGGCAATCCTTTAGGATGACGAGATTTCATTTTTTCTCCATGTATGAAACTAAAAAGCTAATATACGTAAAAAGTTGATGAAGGTATTTGTTGAGCTTTCTATTAACCACGGAATTATTCCGTGATTAATAGAATTATAAAATTTAATCTTGCGGTTCCATTCCGTAGTTTTTCCATTCTTCTTTTGAAGGACCATATATACCGGGAACTGGTAGTCCGAGTAATCTCATTATAACAGTTATTTGTGCACGGTGATGTATTTGATGATTGACTAACATCGTCAAGATTCTTCCTCTTTCCCATGATTGTCCATACAAATCCATTTTTAACGATAAGTCTTCGTCAGTCCATTTTGATTTAAGGTTGACTGCCAGCTCATCACAATATTTTTTGTAGAGATCAATAATCTCGGATATGTTACTTGGTATGGGCTTGCCATCTAGATAATCATTTTCGACCAACTCAACTTTGCTGCCCATTTCGGTTAATGTTTGTGTTATGTGCCATGCTAATCTTCCTAAACTTCTTGTGTTATCGGAAACAGTCTTTAAAAGATGTTCATCTTTAATGTTAGACAATATTTTTACCGTTGCTTCCTCTTCTGCTTTCCAAGTATTAATGAAGTCTGCAATTTTGCGGTACATATAACCCCCAATGTTTTTAATTGTTACATGCAAATTACTACAGCAAATATTCTTATAAAAGATGTATTGAGAAAGATATTTGTTCAGATTTATTATGGTTTTGTTGATGACGGATTTAAATTCATTAAAGAAATAAGAAAGAGCAATTACTAATTCTATTGTTCGGTCTTAAAGTTCAACTAAGCCGGTTTTTGTTTGTTGAGCATTTCAAGAATCCAATCCGCTTTATCAAATTTAGGAGGTATGTAGTTTTGTAATTTTAGAAGCATTTCCTCCGGATCACTATCTACCAATATCATTTCGCGGTGTTCCGGTTTTATAAAATTTTCTTTTACGGTATGGTCTAAAAAACTTATAAGATTATCATAGTAGCCGTTAACATTTAGCAAGCCTAAAGGTTTGTTATGGAAGTTAAGTTGACCCCAAGCGACAACTTCAAAAACCTCTTCGAGTGTTCCGAATCCCCCGGGCAAAGCAATAAATCCATCTGAAAGATCAGCCATCAAAGACTTTCGCTCGGACATTGATCCGACAACACGTAAATCATTTAGCCCGGTATGCGCAACTTCTTTTTCAATAAGCTGTTTGGGAATAACGCCGATTACTTTGCCTCCTGCATTAATAACCGCAGAAGCGATTTCACCCATTAATCCAACACTTGCACCGCCATAGACAAGTTCAATATTCTTTTTTGCGATGAGTTTGCCAAGTAAATTCGCAGTGTCGGAATAACTCTTATTATTGCCAAAACTTGAGCCGCAAAACACGCATATTTTTTTCATGGTTGTAATCCAAATAAATATTGTTAAAAATAAACCCAACGGCTGTTCTGTACAAATAAATTAAATTTTATCACCTCGTTTTTTAAATTCTCTGAAGCACAAATCCGTAAACTTTTCCATTTCCGCGAAGAGACTTTCGTCATAGGATTTAAAATTAAAACAAGATTTACCTCGCATATGCTTTTTCAAATTTTTCGGAATGTTTTTCACAATATCTTTGTACATATAAATTGGCATTAAATGGTAACTTACATAATTCTTCTTTACTTCCACACCACCGAACCAAAGATTTTTTTTGAATCTTTCTGAAAAGAATCCTTCGAGTGAATAATTTTCTTTTTCGTCTTTTAAAACATTCAATTCTTTATCATATTTATTGAAGTTCTCTTTTAATCTATCAAAGATTATTTTGAAATCATTTGTGGATGTCATATTAAAGTCCCCGTTAATATTATGGCTAATTTGTAACTAACTCATAAACACTAAAAATCTTTCCGCTGTTAAGCGTTATTATTTTTTTATCGTTGATTTCAAAACCATATTGATGCAAGATTTTTTCAAAGTCGCTAATATTTACCAAGTGCATTATAGAGTTTAGTTTTTCTAACGAAGTATATTTTGTTTGTGAAACTTTACTTTGAAGCGCACTCTCATTTTGTAATATTGTAATTAATCTTGAGCGGGAATGCATTGATTTATAAAACATTTTTAAAACGGTCGATACGTTCACATATTCAAAAACAAGTGCGGCATAAATCATGTCAAATTTGATTGAATCGGAATCCCAATATTGTAAATCAGCATTTATGATTTTCAACTGTGGATGATGTCCATATTTCTGACGAACGACATCCAAATAATTCGCGTTGATATCCAGAGCAGTAACACTTTTAACTGATGACCAATCTATATGTTCAAACCCGTTTCCGATTGTACAACCGGGGACAAAGACAGATTTTGGTGAAAAATCCTCGAGAGATTCCTTGAACACTTTGTTTATCATCTTATACTGATCGACTTCCGGACTGTCCATATGTCCGATATAATCTTCATAACTTATGTCTAACCAAGGATTCTTGTTCATTTTCTTAATTACTTTTTTATATCAATCTCGTACTTTAATTGAACTAGTCCGGATTTATAATTTGTTGCTTGAAGAAGCTTTAGAGTTTGTTGATTGGCGTTAGGAAAAAGAGGAATTCCTTCACCAAGTACAATAGGAATTATCGATAGAATTATTTCATCTATTAAATTGTAGTTTAAGAATTCTGTGTTAAGAAGTCCACCACCAACAAGCCAAATATTATTGTGTCCTGAGGAAATTATTTTATTAAAACCGGTTTTTATATCACCATGCAAAAACTCGATATCTTTTCTATCCGTGATTAAATTTTGAGACGTAAAAACAAAGCTTTGTTTTCCAGCGTAAGGCCAGTCACTATGTTGTAAGATAAAATCGTATGTCTTTCTTCCCATTACAATAGCATCCATGTTATTATAGAATTCATTGTAGCCATAATCTTCTTCGCCGTCTTCGACTACAGAAAGCCAATCAACACTATGATCCTTTGTTGCAATGTATCCATCAATACTCGATGCAATATATAAAGTTGTTTTGCTCAAATTATAATTTCCTTATATATTTTTGTTTCTTGAAAATTCTATAAACTCTATAGGAGCACCATTCTCAACTATCATTGCTACGCGTACTCCATCGGATGGGGAAGATATATCATCGATTAATTCTTTTTCTTTTATTGCTTCTTCAAGATTATCTACTTCAAATGCAATGTGCGGTATTTGTTTTATAATATCTGCAACGGGACTATCGCTTTCGAAACGCATCCATTCAATTCCATATTCACTTGTTTCAAAACCGGAGACATAAAATTTAAGATGTTCGATATATTTTTCGTTTGGTCTTTTTTCTGTGGTGGGAATTCCAATGTGATGAAATTTCATTCCCTTTAATGTTGCCGGAGGTGGTTCGTGGTCTTTTCTCATTAGCTCAACCTAATTCGAAAGTGGTAATCCCAAAAATTTTACTAACCGGAACATTCGGAGGAGTACCGTAATACATTCTTGCGCATTCAAAAACATATTTCATTTTATACTTATCTACGAGAGTTTTTGCTGATTCATTTATTATCGGAATATCTAAATAGAATAAATCATCTTTTACCGATGATGAACATGCTTTGAAAAGTTCTTCTGCAATTTCCGGAGTATCAGCAAAAAGCGGACAAATTTTATAACCTTTGTTTGCTTTGCGTAATATGGCAAAGCCTTTTAGTTTATCGGCTTCCAAATATTTGAATGTTTTTACTTCGGGCATTTGCAGCCATTTTAACATGAACTGCGGTCTATCAAAACCGAAACACATTTTATCATACTTCAAAATTTCAGCGTAATCTTTTTCTTCAACCGGTGAAATGTTTTTATTAATTAAATATTCTTTTCCGATACCTTCATAACGTAAATCACGGAATGCAATTTGAAATCCGCCGCGATTATAAAATGGCTGCATATCCACAACGCCGTCCATGCCAATTGAAGCACCTTCGTTTAATCTTTTTAATAAAGCATCTCTTCTTAAATACCAAAGTTTTTTCCCGATTCCATTTGAACGATATTCAGGTTTAACAATGAAGAAACCCATAAAACCGAAATCACCATTGTATGATATGATTGACCCTCCGGCAATGAGTTCATCGTTTTCGAAGAATCCACAAAATCCTTCGGGATCGGTATTCCAATAAACTTCCGCGTCATATGGTCCGGGATTCCATCCTTCTTCATCAGCCCACTTGATTAAGGTATCAACATGTTCGCGAGAAAGCTTTATGAAGTTTAGTTCGTTCGGTTCTTTCATTTTATTTCATCTCGAGTTTCTGCAAAAGCAATTATATATCCGTCTATATCTTCATAGTAAATTACACGATGTCTCCAATCTCTCAATTTTAATCCATCAAGTAAATTTACATTCATTTTATTCGCGCGATTAATATATTTATCAATGTCTTCGACAATTAAATATAGTTCGGCTCTCGGTTGGTTGTCAATTTTTTTCTGATGCTCAATTTTATCTTTCAGTAGTTTTTTAATCCCGTTTGCCGGCATTAAACCCAACACAGAATTATCTGTTAAAATAAACTCTGTCATACCGGGAACATGCAAGGTCGGTTTTTGATTTAGTAGCGT
This sequence comes from Ignavibacteriales bacterium, assembly GCA_003599395.1. GTDB lineage: Bacteria > Bacteroidota > Ignavibacteria > Ignavibacteriales > Melioribacteraceae > SURF-28. Next base: position 19,059 of record QZJX01000046.1, read on the forward strand.
TGAATAAAAATTAGTGCTTGCTTCTTGATCATTTACATAAATAATAGTGTGTGATTTTTTTATCATATTATCTCAATGTAAATCCAACACGCTTCCGCCAATGAATTCACGAAGAACAGAATCACCAGGAACGGGGGAGTTATCTTCTATTGGCTCAACTTCGCTCAATACACGAGTTAATCTTTCTGCTCGCGTATAAGCATCCAGGCGGAGCGGATCATCTTTATATTTTTCCGTCCATGATTTGAAATCATTTAAAAGTAATGGTCTATATAATGGAACTTCGTATGGCATTGATGTATTAATCATATAATCTGCTGAATTACAATACGGTAAAATATTTCTTTTTTCCGAGGAGCGAACATAATGCCAATGCAGTAAAGTCTGTTCAGGTTTATATGCGCGGTGAACCGAATCACGCAGCATTCTTCTAATTAAACGAAGATCAGTCCAGCGAATAAAATCACCGGCGCTGGTTTTCATTTGAAGCAATGGTTCAAGGTATAATTTAAATTTTTGTGAAGAGGGAATAAGTTTACTGAACTCCGGGTATAAACCATGTAAACTATCGATTAACAGAACTTGATTATCACCAAGTTTCATAGGAGTTCTATCAAGATATCTTTTTCCTTCTTTGAAATCATAGTAAGGAATTTTTACTTCTTCGCCATCGGCTAATCTTTTTAAGTGTTCGTTGATCAGATCCAAATCTAAAGCTTGTGGGGTTTCAAAATCATAATCACCGAATTCGTCTTTAGGATGAAGTTCCAAATCAAAAAAGTAATGATCGACAATTAGTGGTACGAAATTCATGTTCATCTTTTTTAATCGTTGCTCTAATTTAAATGTCGTCGTAGTTTTTCCCGAAGAAGATGGACCGCTTACCATAACCATTCGCAGCTCGTTACTTCTTTCTTTTATCATTTCAGCAGCGGTATTAAGTTGGTCTTCATAATAACTTTCTGCTTCGTGAACAATTTGTGCGAATTCACCTTTTTGAATTCTGTTATTAATTCCTTCGATTGTATTCACGCCATGATCAACAGACCAATTAAGCGAACGCCACATTTTTGCCCAAGGAATATATTCCGACGGTTTGGAAAAATGTCGCGAATCTTCTTTTCGTCTTCTTGCTGCTTCTTCACGATAAAGAATATATTCTTTTGCGACTTTAGCGTGACCGTTTTCTACTAAGACTTTTTCAACAATATCCTGAATCTCTTCAATGTGGGGTTGGTCTTTCTCGGTATATTTTTGATCAATAACGTCAATGACTTGTTTGGCTAGACTTTCTGCTTTTTCTTTATCACGTCCGCCAACCGCAACCGCAGCTCTGTAAATTGCATTTGCAATTCTATCTTCTCTAAAAGGAACAACGGCCCCTGTTCGTTTAATTACAAATTTTACTTTTGCCATTTTCTCTCCGAGTTATTGCTTATCAATATTGTAATTTAATTTTTGTGCAGGTTTATTACAAACTATCTATTTGATGAAACGCAGATTGTTGTGGATGGTTATGATTTTTTATGAATAAAGTCAACGGAGATTATAAAAGAAAATATTGATCAGCATTCCATTTACTCTAACAAATTAAACTTCTTCATCTTCCGCCAAAGTGTTGTCGGATGAATATTTAATTCCTCTGCGGTTTTGCTTCTATTACCGTTATGTTTTTTGAGTGTGTTGATTATAATGTTTCGTTCGGCATCTTTAAGATGATTTAAATTGCCTGAAGTGTTCTTTGTTATAGAGTTAAAATTTTCTTCCCGTAATCTTTTCGGTAAATGCTCAATTTGAATTACATCGCTGCCGCAAAGAACAAAGCAATGCTCGATTACATTTTCGAGTTCGCGTATGTTGCCGGGCCAATTGTAATCCATTAAAATATCGAAAGCGGAAGATGAGAAATGCTTGATGTCTCTTTTAAATTTCTCGTTGAACTTTTCAATGAAATGGTTAACTAATATCGGCAAGTCATCTTTTCTTTCACGCAAAGGAGGGAGATGTATATTCATCACATTTATTCGGTAATATAAATCTTCTCTAAACCTTCCTGCTTCAATTTCGATTTCGAGATCTTTATTTGTCGCGGCAATTATTCTTGTATTAATCTTAATCGGTTTGTTTGATCCGACACGTTCAATTTCTTTTGTCTCCAAGACACGTAATAATTTTGTTTGAACCGTAATCGAAAGATCGCCGATCTCGTCAAGAAAGAGTGTTCCGTTTTGAGCTAGCTCGAATCTTCCTATCTTTGATTTTATTGCACCGGTAAATGCCCCTTTTTCGTGTCCAAATAACTCACTTTCAATTAAGCTTTCCGCAAAAGCGCTGCAGTTGACTGCTATAAAAGGTCCGGTTCTTCGATGACTGTTTAAGTGAATAGCACGTGCCGCAAGCTCTTTTCCGGTACCGCTTTCACCGGTTACTAATACAGAGCTATCGGTTTGTGCAACACTTTCGAGTACGTTTATGATTTGCTTAATTTCTTTGTTCTTGCCGACTATGTTCTCGTACTTAAATCTTTCGTCTAAGTGTTCGAAGAGATTTTTGATTTCGCTTATATCTAAAAATGTCTCAACCGCGCCGATTTTTTCATTCTTGTTGTTTGTTAGAGTTGATGAATTAACTCGAATAGGTATTAACTTTCCGTTTTTATCTACAATTTTAACTTCATTTCCAATAGTTGGTTTATCTTTATTTATAGTTTGTTCCATATGGCATCCTTTTCTACAAACCGATGAATTAAAAATCTCCCAACATTTTTTTCCTATAGCTTCGTTCTTTTTATAGCCGGTTATTTTTTCTGCTGATAAATTAAATGACGTCACATTCCATTCGTTATCGATTGTAAAAGTGCCTTCAATATTGCTATTGAAAATTGCATCGAGTTTATTTTTTTGATCGATTAACTCTGTGGTTTTCTCTTCAAGATCTTCTGCCAAGTTGAGCATTTCTTTTGTATCGCGGAAAACAAGAACTACACTGATTACTTTTTCATTTCTGACAATCGGAGTGATAGAAGCAAGTACGTTTTTCTCGCTTTCTTTTTTTGTCTTAATATTGAAAGCAAGATTTGTGAATGCTCTATTTTCTCTAATCGATTCTTTTAAAAAGTTCATTCCATCGAAATTCTCTTCGAAAAGAATACTGCAGTCTTCACCAACAACATCATTTTCGTTGAAACCAGTAATTCTAGAAGCGGCTTCATTAAACACAACTATGTTATGTTCTTTTCCTATAACTGCAATTCCGTCGGGGATAATTAGTACTTCTTTTCCCCGATCGATTACTGTTTTAACATCCACCTCATCACCTAAATAAGATTTTCATATCCGCAATATTGCAAAAATATTGCACAAACGGAAGATGCTGCAATCCAGCATTGCATTACTGCAAGACGACTTTCCTAAAAGCTATTAATGAAGCTCAAAAACCGACAAAGTTTAGGGCACGTCTCTTGCAATGTTATCCTTATTCTCACTTGGAGAATTTATATGAATAAGATTACAATTCACCTTAAAAATGGCAGGTACTTATCTTTTTTCCTTTGGCTGGTTGCTATTCACTCATGCTTAGTTGGTATTGGATTAATTGTTTATCCCAGCTCACTGATGGAATTTTTTGGATACGGGGTCTGCTCTGAAAGATTCTTCCCGTCGCAAGGTGGAGTATTTCATATTGCAATGGCAGTCGGATATGCAATGTCTGCCTACAATTTGAAGCGTTATGAATGCCTCATAATTTTCTCGGTAGTTGTAAAATTTATGGCAACAGTTTTCTTATTCACCTATTTCATATTCGTCAGTTCTATTTGGTTAATTCTGCTCTCGGGCATTTCTGATTTCTTAATGGGATTAATAATTTTAATCCTCTATCGCTTCGCAAAAGGAGCGGGTAAGTTATGAGTTTGTATAACAATCATAGAACTGTTTTAATAATCGGTGCTACGGGATTTGTCGGTAAAAATTTTCTCGAGAGCATTAAAGAGGAATATAAAGTATTTGCACTTGCAAGACGCTCACGCACAGAATCACATATTCCGTATCACAAAAACGTGCAATGGCTTCAGTGCGATATTGCAAATAAAAATAGATTAAATGAGGTCAAAAATTTTCTAATCGAAAACGGCGGGGTTGATTTTGTCTTTCACTTAGCTGCTTATTATGATTTTACTTATAAAGATAATCCCGAATACGAAAGAACAAATATTGAGGGAACGAAAAACGTACTAGAGTTAGCAAAGGGATTAAACGTAAAAAGGTTTGTTTTTATCAGCTCGCTCGCTGCTTGTGAATTCCCTAAAGATGGTGAAGTTGTAACGGAGTATACCCCGCCTAATGCAGGCTTCCACTATGCGCGAAGTAAAAGAATCGGTGAAGAGTTAACTCAAGAATATTCAAATTACTTTCCTTGCACAATTATTAGATTGGCGGCTATCTTTAGTGATTGGTGCGAATATGCGCCGTTATATAAATTTTTGACAACATGGCTTTCGAAAAAAATAGAGTCAAGAATACTCGCCGGCAAGGGTGAATCCGCAGTCTCATATTTGCATGTAAATGATCTTATCAATCTGTTCAGAATAATAATTAAAGAAGCGGATAATCTTTCGCAATTTGAAATTTATAATGCAAGCCCCAACGGATCAATTTCGCACAAAGAGTTATATACAATTGCAACAACTTATTATTTCGGAAAAGCAGCAAAACCGATACACTTACCAAAAATTCTAATTTACCCCGCCTTAATTATAAGAAAGATTCCTTTTTTGCTTCACTTATCAAGCGAAGAACATTTTGAAAGATTTTGGATGATAAAATATGTCGATAAAAAATTAAAAGTAGATTCGACACACACACAAATTGCATTAAGATGGCAGCCGACTCCTCGAAATTTAATCACACGCCGACTTCTTTTTTTATTGGAAAAAATGAAAAGTCATCCCGACGAATGGCGTCTTAAAAATGAAGCGGCAATGAAAAAAATTGCTCGCAGAACAAACTTTATCATTTACGATCACTTAACCAATTTGAAAGAAACAATAGTTGCCAAAATAGAAGAACAAATTCTTTCGCCTAACGCCGATGAAGTTTTCAAACGTTACCACAAAATGGATCTAAATGATTTTCAATGTTACATAAGTACAGTTTATCATCTGCTTATGGCAACAGTAAGAAGCGGCGACAGAAGTTTGATGATTCAATATATAGATGACATTGCAACACGCAGATTTGCCGAGGGGTTTCTTCCGAAAGAACTTTGTCAAACTATTCAACTATACAGAGAAATAATCATTTCAGAATTAAGCAAGATAAAAGAGCTGGCAAAAATTAAACAAGAAGTATATGACTACATCGGTTTGACTCTTCAAATGGCAATTGACGAAATTGAAGATCATTACGATAACTTAATAAAGAAAGTTCCGGCTGATAAAATTGCACAGTCGGATTTACTACCGGACTGCAAAGAATTACAAAGAATGATAAGACAACTTAGCGCATTCTATCAAATGTCTCCTGAAGAAGGAATTAATTATGAAGAAATGCGATAAAACCTATATCAGATGAGAGATCGAGGATTGTAAAACAAAATGCGGAGATTGACCTAATGGCAACGGCACAAATATACTCAGGGGAAATGAGAAAAAAGAGTCGATGAAATCCATCGGGCAATGTGCATGGTGGCTGCTGACTGCCATGCCTCCGCAATAATTAAATAAAATAATTACTCAAAATATAAATAGGCTTTTAATGAATCAAAGAATTGCAGTAGCGATTGAAGAACTTCCAGGTAATATTTATGTGGTTGCGGAAAATTTTAGCCGATGCTCAAAATTTGTTGTGTGTGAAATTAACTCTAAAAAGATAGTAGTTCAAAAAGAAACATACTTCAATCCTCTTAACGGTCATCAGAAAAGTCAATCGCAACTACCGGGGTATATTAATCAGTTTGATGTTGATTATATCATTGCGGGAGTAATGGATAAAAAAACATTGTCAAATTTTCATCAGTTCAGAATAAACGTAATAACAGCTCCGAAACTTCAATTTAAAGATGCATTAGAACAATTTTTATTTGGTAAATTAAACCGTTATGTAGAAAAAATTGAAGAGGACAATTAGCATTTACTCAACGTTGGGTAAAAAAACTCCTAAATACTTATTTTGCCTATAATAGTTTGAGAAAAATAACTATCTCAACAAAACCATTTTCTTAGTTAACGAAAATTCACCGACTGCTAACCGGTAATAATAAATTCCACTTGGTAAGTCTTCTGCGTTAAATTCAATTTCGTGATTGCCGGGTTGTAGATGTTCATTTAGAAGAGTTATTATTTCTTTACCGAGAATATCATAAACAATTACTTTGGTTTGTAGGGACAACTCATTAGTTGTCCCAACGGCGGGAATCGTAAAATTAATTTTTGTCGTTGGATTAAAAGGATTCGGGTAATTTTGCATTAATCCAAATTTATTTGGGATCTCATCTTTTTTTTTTACATCCGTTATTGGTGACAAATCGAAATCAGCAACAACAGGAAGGTGATCGGAAACCTCAGTATCGTTTTCACTCAACCCGAATTGATTCAATTCATCGAGACTCAATGTTTTTGTATTAAAGATGTAACTATTTACTTCTTCCATTACCGAACCTGAATAGACAATATAATCAAGTCTTCCCGGTGGATAACTTCCGGTGTTCGTTGTATAAGTCATAGCAGTTTTATTAACAAAGGGAATTGAATCATCAAAATTACTACCGTCCCAATCCGGCGCAAAGTCATCGCCATAAGTATTGTTATAAAAAATATCGCCGGTAATTAAAGTATTGTATTGTCTCGAATCTCCGACAAGATTCATATCTCCCATAATAACAATCGGAATGTTCGGTTGAATAGTTAATACTCCCCCATCATTCATTGCATCTCTGATAAAACCCATGATCGCATCAAATTGATTTTGGCGTTTTGTGTCTTCGCTTCCATCAGTCAAACAGCATTTTGGATGAGCAACTACAACCAACATATCCGAATCATATTTTGGACGAAGATCTAAAAGGAATGCGGTTGATGAATTGTGAGCATAAGGAGTTGTTTCAATTGGGAAACTATCTCTGATTATAAATCGACTCACTAATACAACATCATAGCCCGTAAGTTTTTTGTTATACCAAGTCTGACCTTCTAAAGAAGGAAGATAATTTTCAACTCTATCTGCAACTGCTTGTGCCGAAGATGAATAAACTTCACTGAAACCAATTATGTCCGGTTGTAAAGTAGAAAACACATTGCTAAAGTTTTGTTGAACTTCCGGTGTGTCATCAGTTATTTTATCTCGCTCAATATTGTATGCCATTATTCTCAAATAACCGGGATCAGTTTTGTTAATTGAATAAGTTGGCACCGGATCAACTTCACCTGATTGAAATGTATAGGTGAATCCGCCTTCGTTCGGTATCTTATCTTCATAATCAACCAATGAAGAAGATACATATCCGAACAATTTTACTTTTATCGTATTGCTTTGAAATACTTGAGTTCCGGATATTTGAGCATCTCTTCTTAAAACAAACTCAAAATCATTTGCAGAAAATGTAGGTGAGCCTATAAATCCTATATTCTCGTGATAAATTGTAGATGACCCTCCTATATAACTTTTCCCACGTCTTGTGCCGAATGTAAATTCGATTTCTACACCTATTCCGTCTATTGATTTGCCCGTTGATGGATTATTATCCGAATCGATGTACAAAGTCATATAATTTCCATTAACCAGAACAATTTTTTCAGTTGTCTGAATTCGGAAATAAATATACTCGTCATCGTTTGTTATATATAGATTTCCAAAATCAAACTCGGCACCTGGTGTGTTGTCTCCAATCGGATCTTCGTGCATGGTAGTCACGTCAGACCAATCATCAAAATTTTCGTCAATAAAAATTCTATCTTGTGCAGCAATTAAACTTGTAAATAAAAGGATTAGTAGTATTCTTCTCATCAGGACTCTTTCTTTATTATTCGGTTTTAACAAATGTATAAAATCTTTTTCTTAATTTTAATTCATAAAGAAATCATGTGTTGAATCAATTGAAATTACTTGGCATCTAATCAACTTTGTTTAATATAAATGTGATGACTATGAAATCAATCAAATTATTAATCGTTATTTCTATTTCGATATTTTTATTTAGCTGCGGTGAATCTCTTCCTATCGATGACGATCTTTCAGACAAAAGTTATTCCTTGCTAAATCAAGACAGTGTTGCTGTGGATTATCCGTCAAACGTAAAAAGTAAAATAGCAGTTGTTGGATATGTGTTTACAAATTGTCCTGATATTTGTCCGCTAACGACAAACAATATGAGATTGGTTCAAGAAAAAATAAATGAAGAAGGAATCACCGGAGTAGAATTTGTAACTATTACATTCGATCCTGAATACGACACACCAAGTGTTTTAAAAGAATATGCGGAAGTTAGAAGACTTGATACAAGCAATTGGATGTTTTTAACAGGAGATAAAGCAATAACAGATGAAGTAATGAAAGATGCCGGAGTTGTTGCCGTTCCAAGCGATTCAACTTTAATGGAAAGTGGAAATATGATGTACTTTTTTGTACATACCGATAGAATTCATTTGCTAGATCAGCAAAATAGAATTAGAGGAACTTATCTTGGTAGTCAAGCCGATATTAACAAACTCGTTAACGACATAAAAATTTTAGCAAATTAAAAGGAGAGATCTAAATGAAAAAGTTAGTCATTATAGGTTTATCACTATTCATTTTCTTTGGCTGCAATGAAAAAAAAGAAGAACAAGTTGAAGAAACAACCTCTGCCAAATCTGAATTGCAGAAAGCTATTAAAGAAAACGAAGAGGGAATTCATATTGTAGATTCTTGGGTTCGACCGGCAGCAATGAACCGGAATACGGGTGTGTTTTTAAGAGTAATGAATCACACAAACGAAAATGATACTTTAGTTAAAGCAATATCTACAATTGCAGAAAAAACAGAAGTTCACGAAACATTTAAACAAGGCGAAGACATGATGGGTATGCGTGAAGTTGAATATCTTGTTATGGAAGCAGGAAAAGTTTTTGTATTCAAACCGATGTCATATCATATTATGTTAATAAATCTAAACGAAACTCTTACTGTCGGCAAAACGATTGATCTCACATTAATTTTTAAGAATGCCGGTGAAGTAAAAATCAATGCAGTTGTTGAAGATAAAATGCCGACAATGAAAGCCGGTGAAGAGAAAGAAAAAACAGAAATGTAATTTTGTAACCGCCGGCTTTATGCCGGCGTTTTTACTGCTATCTAAAATCTGTGTTGATAATCAAAGAATCACTCGGTTCATATTCAAACGGAAGCATTTCTGCTAATCTCTGTATCCCGAAGTAACCCGTTGTCTCAAGTTTTAGCTCATCAAAATATTTTCCGCCTTTATCAAAATAAATTGAATCAGCATGCGGCTTAATGAATGAATACTGAGGTTTGTAATTAAGTTTTTGGTACTCTTTATTGTATATAACGTAAATTTGAGTTCTACAATTTAAGATTAGCTCATTTGGTCGTTCGGAGTCAGCAATTACACTATCGGGATAAAGTGGTTTTGAAATTGACTGTGCTCCGAATTGACCGAAGATCAGATCCGGTGTGTAAGCTTCAAAACCGTTTTTGCTCATAAACATTTTTGCGTCATAAAAAAATCTTACACCAATTTCTGTTTTATCGTCAAGATCAATCAATAGCTTAACCTTCTCGCGGTTTTGTTTGATCAACCGATAAGAAGTTGCCAGTGTTCTAAGAAAATGTCTAAGCGAACCCATGTAGGCTTCAAGTCTATTATTCTGCCAGATTACATAGTCATCTTCAAAGTCGGATTGCATTTCTTCAAAAAAAGGAAGTCCTGCATATTTCAAACTACCGAACTTATACTCGAAGTGTTTTAGTGTGTATTTAACATTATAACCTAAACTTCTGTTTTCAATTTGAATTGGCACATCACAACTCGCAAACAAAACGCCATCATTGTTTTTAAAGAAGTCAATGTAATATGGATTAGTAATTTGACATCCTTCAGCGAACCAAGTTTTGCCGAGAAGTTCTGCTTGAAAAATTTCAAAATTTTTCCACCACTCATCATCAAACTTATCGCCCACACCTATTTCGGGGAATTCAATTGGTTTTGGCGCTAGCTTAATATTAAGCTCAACCACTTCATTCGAGTTAATGTCAATCTTAAGATTTTGATTTTCATAAGACAGATGTGAAAGTATTAGGGTATATCTTCCTGGCGAAATATTGCCGATATGAAAATTACCTTCCTTATTTGAACTACTCCTGGTAAGTGAGTTTGCGATGTAAGCATTAACATTTTCTATCGGCTGTTTTGTTTGCTCATCAATTATAAAACCGGAAATACTACCATATTTGGTTTGAGCAATTAATTCCGACGAAAATATCATCAAGAGAAGAATTATGTTTTTCATTTATTTATTGATTTGTTGAACGATCAACATTAACAGCTAAAACGCTTTTTGCGGAAACGGTATGAATGAAAAATTCACCTTGTTGAGGCTTATTATCGGGTAAAATTATTTCCGGTGTCGTTAACCAATCTTTAGCTGCGTTCCAATCTTCGTCTCTTGGAATAAACCAATCCGAATCATCGGCTAATCTTATAATTCTATTTTCTTGATCTATACTTTGAACATATTGAATTCTACCTTTCATCATACCCATCATTTCAATATCGCCTGAACCGGAAAAATTAATTTTACTGTTTCGTAAATAAAAATAACCGGCACCTGTATAGTTTTCAATTATCAGCAATACCGGAGTTGAATTTACGGCTATAATTATTCGGTTAGTTCTGATAGTCATCCCGTTTGAGAAACTGATAGATCTATCATTTACATTTGCGATTGTTGTATAAATATATCCCACTTCCTGGAAATAATTTCTTGAATCAATTCCGCTGCATGATATAAATATAAAAATTATGATGAGAGTCGGAAAATATTTTTTCATGAGTTATTCTGCTTTTTTATCGGTTGCCAAATTTGGTGTATTTGTGACACTTATGTATTCTGCAGTTACAACATTTGTAATTCTTGTTGAGTTACCATTTTTTGCTACTATCACATCAATATTTTCATTCCACTTACTAAGCGTTTCTTTGTCTTCGTCGGAGTTTACGTAATAAACATCGTCAGCATCTAATGTTATACTTGACTTAGTAATATTAATTGCAGTAATGTCTTTAAGTTGACCTATATTGTAAACAGAAAGTCCGTCGTATAGCGCCGGCATATATGAATTGTTGCCTGTTGTATTTGATTTCTGCATTAAAGTAACATTCACTTTTTCATTTTTTATATAAAGATAACCCTCGTTTCTATCATCTTCTAAAATTATAACAACCGGCTGCATAGAAACAGCTGTGACATTTCTGTCGGCTCGCCAAACTAAATTATTTGTGAATGTGATCAAGTTATTATTGATATCTTTAATAAATCCGGTAAGATATCGGATGTTATTTTCGGAAGCATGTGGATTTGAACTTGCGAATATCAGTAACAACAGGATAGTAATAAAAGCATTTCTTGATTTCATTTCCCCTCCGTTGTAATTGAAACAAATTCAAATTAATGTTTTTGGGTTCTGTAATCAAGATTATTCGAAGTCTCTCTTTTTCGAATTAATATTTCTGAATGAGATTTACTATTTTATTACACGTTAATTTAGGAGATAAAATGAGAAAGATTTTATTACTTGGGATGATTTTGACTTTACTAGTTGCATGTAATGAGGAGGAATATATAGAAAAGGGAAGCAAAGAATACATACAAGAAATTAATCAATGGCATGCACAAAGAGTTGAGAGATTAAAACAGCCAACCGGATGGCTTAACTTGACCGGATTATTTTGGCTGAAGGAAGGTGAAAATACTTTTGGTTCTGAATCCTCGAATGATTTGGTTTTCCCAGCAAATATGCCCGGTAATATCGGCAGGTTTATTTTAAGTGATTCAGTTGTTACTTTGAAAGTTAATGATGACATTGACGTTTTAGTTGACAGCCAATCAATTAAAGAGTTTGTATTAATCCCCGATACAAAACCAAACACTACAAAAATGAATCTCGGATCAAACGAGTGGAATTTAATAGTTCGTTCCGGCAACATGTATGGAATACGCCTACGTGATCTTGATGCGGAAATATTAAAAACTTTTGAAGGAGTCGATAGATTTCCAGTTAATGAAGATTGGAACATTAAAGCAAAATTTGAACCGTTCGATTCGTTAAGAGAAATTAAAATACCGACAGTTCTTGGAACAATTGAAACTGATTATTCTCCCGGTAAATTAGTATTTACTATAGATGATAAAGATTATGAATTATATCCGACCAAATCGGGGAATGGATTATTTATATTGTTTGCCGATCAAACTTCGGGGGTTGAAACATATGGTGCGGGAAGATTTCTTTATACCGATGGTCCGGATTCAAGCAACATAGTAAACATTGATTTTAATAAAGCCTACAATCCGCCATGTGCATTTTCAAAATATGCAACTTGTCCTTTACCGCCAAAAGAAAATCAATTAAAAGTTAGAATAACAGCCGGGGAAAAGAATTATGGAGAAGGGCATTAACAATTTATTTTAATCTGAATCTGCTCTAAGAAAGACCCTCATTCTTAAAATAAATGATATGATCTTGTGCCTCGGAATAGTTTTTAAAATTTATAATTTTTTTAGAATAGCAAATTCCTAAGAAATATTTTTTTTCTATTCCCAAGTACTTTTCGTTGGGCACTTCGTATACCCTCAATGAACGATTTGATCTTCTCAAACCGAAAGTCATTTTTGCATTTTCTATATTGATGGGAGCCCTCATGTAAACAATGCTCAATTTAGCGTGATACAGAACACAAAGCAAGAAAAAAATACATCGGGTCTTATAATAAAAAATGAGCTAAATTAAAAGGACTACTTGTTTTTATTAACTATATAAACACCCAAAATGATTAGGGCCATTCCAACAAAATGAATTGGGTAGAGAGCTTCATTATCTAAAATTCCCCACATAACAGCGGCAATTGGTATGAGATAAGTTGTTGTAGATGCAAAAACCGGGGTTGTAATTTGAATGAGTTTATTAAACAAAACCAATGCAAGAGATGTCCCAACTACACCAAGTATAAATAAATAGAATAAAGACATCAAAGCATAATCATGATACATTACTACATCTATAAAATCTGTTGATAAAAGTAAAACAACTGCAAAAGGACCTATGGAAAACATTGCAAGTGAAGTTAAAATCAAAGAGTTTAATCTTGGGAACCATTTTTTAAGCAAATTAATGTTTATTCCGTACCCAAGTGTTGCGAGAATTACGGCACCGGCATAATGATTAAAACTTCCAAGTGTTCCCCCGCTGCTAACAAAACTAAGAGCAACAGAGCCGCCGAAACCAACGGTTAATCCGAACATTTGCCAGCGATTGATTCTTGCAGCAAAAAATAAAGCGCCGACTATTAATGTAAATGCAGGTGTAAGTGCATTTAGAATTCCAGCCAATGAACTTGTTATTCCGGTTTCAGCGTAAGCAAATAATATCGCCGGGAAAAAGTTGCCGATTAATCCCACCGCAACAAATTTCTTCCAATCGGTTTTGAAGTGTAGTTTCAGATTCTTAAATGCAATGGGAATCATTACAAGAGAAGCAAACATTATTCTTATTGTGCCTACCTGAATAGGATCAAATGCAACTAATCCTCGTTTAATAAGAATAAAAGAGCTTCCCCAAACTAATCCGAGAAGTATAAGTATTGTAATAGGAAAAGCTTTGTGTTCGGTGTACTTATCAAAATTCATTCGGCAAATATAAGGAAAGGAAATGTTATAAAGACAACATGTTTTTTTATCTAATAAACATTTTTTCTGTTTAATTTTTTGCAATCTTTAGGACGAGGTGTTTTAGAAAGAGATGAAATCTTATCGAGCACTTTTTTGAGATATTTGTCGGGAAGTGATTTAATTTCTTTTACAGCGCTTTTCTTTATCTCAATTTTATAATCTGCCTTCATCTTTCAATTCTTTCAGAAGAGTTTCGTATGAAATCGTCGGTTCGTTAATTCTCTCTTTGATGCTTTGAATATCCTCGGTATCTTCAAGAAATTCTGCTCGTAACAAATCATTGACTATTCCCGAAATTGAAGATGAAGTTTCTGCCGCTTTTAGTTTTAGAAGTTTGTGAATCTGCGGTTCTAAATATATTGTTGCTCTTTTGCTCATTGTTGACATTGTGAACTCCTCTTTTTCCAATAATAACGTTATAACGCTAAAACGTCAAGAGAAAATCCGCTCGCCTTCTACGAAACCTTTCGTAAACTCGTTCGTCTTAATCTTCAGAACAAGGAAAAGATTGAAATATGAGCGAAAATCGAAATATTAAACCAACAGTTGCCGAATTAGAAATTCTTCAAATTCTCTGGGAAAAAGGCGAAGTGACTGTTAAAGAAGTGAATGAAGAGATAAATAAGAGAAAAGAGACAGGTTATACAACAACTCTTAAAACTATGCAGATCATGTTTGAAAAAGGTTTGGTTGAACGAAAGAAAGACGGAAGAAGTCACAGTTATTCTGCTGCGATTAAAAAAGAAAAAACACAACAAGTATTGCTCGATAAAATTTTAGAAACTGCTTTCGGCGGATCGGCAAGTAAACTTGTCATGCAGGCTTTAGGAAATAAGAAAACGACAAAACAAGAATTACAAGAAATCAAAGAATTAATAAACAAACTCGAACGGGATTCAAAATGAGTTTTTTATATGACTTAATTCCCAATAATTTTATTAATGCTTTCGGGTGGATGATGCTTCATTCGATTTGGCAGGGAGCGCTCGTAGCAATTATTTTATCGATCGTATTTTTGTTTCTGAATAATAAATCAGCTCAACTGAGATATCTTGTTGCTGTCGGAGCAATTTTATTTTTCACGGCTATGACAATCCGTACTTTTGTCGATTATTATAATAATCCAACACAAAAGATTGAACAAAACAATTTGGTTCAGAGTAATGCAGAAGAACCACAAATTCTCAATTCATCAATTAGCACATTTGAAAACGAAGAAAGTATTTATAGTCAAATTTTATTTGCAACGCAGCTTTATTTCAATCAACATTTGCCGATTATTGTTGCACTATATTTAATGGGCGTTTTGTTCTTTTCGTTAAAGCTAATGGGGGGATTTCTTTATTCGCAAAGAATAAAACATCACCGGACAAATGAACCTGACGAAAATTTAACAAATATTGTCAACCGTTTTGGTAAACAAATTAAAATAAAACAAAAAGTAAAATTGCTTGAATCTGCATTGGTTAAAGTACCGGTAACAATCGGTTATCTAAAACCGGTTATACTTTTCCCGATAGGTTTATTAAGCGGAATGAGTTCTACACAAGTTGAAGCTGTAATTGTTCATGAACTTGCTCACATAAAAAGAGCGGATTACTTAGTTAACTTTTTGCAATCTATAATTGAGATAATCTTCTTTTATCATCCCGCTGTTTGGTGGATTTCATCACGCATCAGAGACGAAAGAGAAAATATTTGCGATGATATTTCATTAGAACTTGTTAACCGACCGGAGGAATTCGCAAAGGCATTGTTTTGCTTGAATCAGTACACTAGAGAAGACTATTCATTAGCATTGAGCGCAATCGGAAATAACAATCATTTATTAAGGAGAATAAAAAGAATGACGGGGGAAACTAAACATAGAACTTTTAGAAGCAAGGTTTACGCTGCTTCTTTGATGACTCTGATAATAATTTCGTTAAGCATTGCCGCATGCAGCACAACAAACGGCGAAAGTTATTATCAAGATCGATCAAACATTGTTTATGAGGAAGATAACAATGGAGATCATAGATACATTAATACAGATAGATTGGATGAGGAAAACCAAACCTATATTTTCTATAAAAGATTTCGTGGCGAAAAATCAAAGTGGGAAGCCACAATCGACAATGGAAAGCTAGTCGATTTATATAAAGACGGCGATCGAGTTCCGACAGATGAATATTTTAAATACGAAGATATGATTCTTGACGAAGTTGACGGCATTACTTGGGAACTTGAAAAAGTTCACAAAGATCTCGCATCATTAAAAAAAGATCTAAAAGATATAAAAATTGATTTAGGTGAAAATTTTGCTGAAGATATGAAACGAATAGCTGAAGACATAAAAATTGAATTCGACAGCGAGGAATTCAAAGAACAAATGAAGCAGTTAAAAGAGGAACTAAAGTACTTAGAAAAGGAAGACTTTCCATTCAACAAAGAAGAATTCAAAAGAGAAATGTCTCAACTTAGAGATGAATTAAGCGACATGAAATTTGATATCGACTTCAAATGGGATTCTGAAGAATTTAAAAGAGAGATGAAAGATTTATCAAGAGAGTTAGTAAACATTAAAGTAGATATCGATTTCTCGGGTCTTGAAGAAAGTATGCGCGAATTACGCGAAAACATGAAAGATCTGGATATTGATATGACAGAACTCAAAGCCGAAATGAAAATTCTTAAAGAGTTTACATCCGAATTAAAAGATGAACTTGTTTCCGATGGAGTAATAGATAGTCCCGGCAAACTTAGACGATTAGAATTTGAAGACGATGCATTGTATGTAAACGGCAAACAAGTTCCGGATCATCTCTACAAAAAGTATAAAGAGATTTATAAAGAATATTATGGTGAATATCCTGATGGGAACTCTTTCAGTATTCATAACGACTAAAGAGGTAATTAAATAAGTTT
The DNA here is from genome assembly GCA_003599395.1 of Ignavibacteriales bacterium. Classification (GTDB taxonomy): domain Bacteria; phylum Bacteroidota; class Ignavibacteria; order Ignavibacteriales; family Melioribacteraceae; genus SURF-28. Next base: position 35,905 of record QZJX01000046.1, read on the forward strand.
TTAAATAGGTGTGATTAAGTCACACCTTTTATTTATTATATAATAACACCACAACATCTTATTAATGCGTGATATTAAGAAGAGTGGTTTGATTTCTTAAATGGCATAACAACAAATAGTATAAACAAATTCCGGATGTTCTCATGACAACAATTACCATTAAAAAAACAGTTTTGATTTTATTGTTTTCCTTACTCGTATTTTCTCAAGATCATAACTTCACGTTGGTTAAAATCGATTTGGCAGATCAAGCAAAATTAAATTATGTCGAATCACTCAATCTTCCCATTTATTTGCAATCAGAAAATGATCTTATTACGCTGGTTAATGATGATAAGAGAAATAAGTTGAAAGCTTTTGATGTTAGGTTTGTTGAATTGGACAAAACGGATTCGGACAATTCATACAGCTTAGTTGTTTGGAAAAAAAATTCTGCAAAAAGATCATTGACGAATGTTGTTTACGAAACCATCGAACACTCTATTGTAAAAGATGTACCGCAATCATTCCTGGAAATAAAAGGAATTAGAGTTATTAATTTTGATTCGCAGCTTCCGATTTATAGAAATGAAAAAACAATTTACAACAAGGCAAATAACGAATATCTTGATCAAATTATTCAACCGATTGTTAATTCTATCGATTCAAATCAAGTTAGATACTATATACAAAGTCTTGAAGATTTTGGTACAAGATTCTTGGGTCATCCAATAAGATTTGAAGTTGCTGATTGGATAAAAAATCAATTTTTAGCAATGGGTTTTGAAGAAGTAAAACTCGACACATTTTATTCACGTAACGGAATGCTTCAAACAAATGTTGTAGCAACTCTTCCGGCGCAGAATGAAACCGACGAAGTAATAATATTCGCAGGGCATCACGATTCAATCACTTACGAGATTATGGAAGGCGATTCCACATTACCGGCACCGGGAGCAGATGACAATGCAAGCGGAACAACCGCAGTTCTTGAAACGGCCCGCACATTTATGCTCAATAATTTCAAGCCAAAAGTAAATATAAGATTTGTAACTTTTGCTGCCGAAGAGCATGGGCCAGCTGGAAGCGGTGGTGAATTTGAAGCTCAGAAATCAGTTGATAATAATGTTAATGTCCGGTTAATGGTAAATCACGATATGATTGCCTACAATCCTCCCGAAAAACAATACGTTGATGTTTATGTTCACCCTTACCGTTCAACCGAAGCTTATACCGATATCGCTCTTGATAATGTGAATAAATATTCCGGCGTTATAGGTACCCGGGGATTGCTGAATAAACAAACTTCGGATAGTTACTGTTTCTATGAACGTGGAATTAGAGCAATATATTTTGAAGAAACAACTCAAATCCCTACAATACATACCGATGAAGATTTATTAATTTATTGTGATGTCGGGTATGCTGCAGAAGTAATTAAAGGTTCGGCTGCAAGTTTAGCTCACATAAGTCTATTACCTAGAATGATAGATGGACTTGAAGTTGTTGACAAAGGAAACGGTACTTCATTATTGGTTAAATGGAATGAATATCTTGAACAAGATTATGATATGTTCAAAATTTATGTCGGGACTGAATCAGGTAATTATTATACTTCTTACGCCATAACCGAAAACCAAATCCTTTTAGAAAACCTAATTGAAGGTGAACTGTATTTTGTTGGGGTTTCCGCGGTTGATAAATATGGTTTGGAATCTCCTCTGCTCGAAAGATCGAACATCCCGCTGTCACTTCCTCGCGAGCCTGAAGTTTTATATGTTGAACCCAATTGGTTTGCAATAAATTTAGCATGGAATCAAAATGCTGAAGATGATCTTTTGGGATATAATATTTATCGAACAGCAGAAAACGAAACGGAGTTTGTAAAACTAAATGGTGAAGTGTTAATCACATCCGACTATATTGATAACACCGTTCAAAGCGGAGTTTACTATCAATACTTAATTAAAGCTGTTGATACCGATGGGAATGAAAGTATAAGTGAAAACATTTATACCGCAAGAGCCGTCACCTTAGATCAAGGAATTTTACTTGTTGATGAAACAGCCGACGGAAACGGCGGACTATTTTCCCCAACCGATCAAATGGTTGATGATTTCTACAAAGAGCTTGTAAATGACTTTGTTTATCATGAGTTCGACTTAAAAACTAAAGGCAAAATTAATCTCTCTGATCTCGGTGCATATTCAACAATTATTTGGTATGGCGATGATAAAACAGATCAAAATGCAAAATCATTTACTCAAGAAATCTCAAAGTACTTAAACTTTGGCGGTAATTTTATCTATTCCGGATATCGCCCTTCCAAAACTTTTGAATCAATTACTGCAACTTCAGCGTCATTTGAGCAAGGTGATTTTTTATATGATTACTTTAAAGTAGATTCGATCGGCTACAGTTTATTATCCAGATTCAGATATGCACAGTCCGAACTTACAGGTTATCCCGGTTTATCAACGGATCAATTAAAAACAGATATTAATTCTCAATTCCATTTAGCCGGTATAGAAGTTATTTCCCCGAATTCAGAAAGTGAATCGTTTTATCTTTTCGGAAGTGATTATGATGATTCAACCCCTCAAGGAAGTTATAATAACAAACCGGTCGGAGTTAAATATCTGTCACAAAATTTTAATACGGTCGTCTTTAGTTTCCCGCTTTATTATATGGAGCAAGAATCGGTAAAAAATCTCATAACAAAAATTTTAACTGATGACTTTTCCGAGACTACAGATATTAATGATGAACATGAGCAAATAAAATATTCATTTAATCTTGAGCAGAACTATCCCAATCCATTTAACCCGACAACAAAAATTAAATTTACTTTACCCACTGTGGGGACAACTCATGAGTTGTTCCTACAAACACAATTAGTTGTTTATGATATTCTTGGCCGAGAAATAAAAACAATATTAAACAAACCTATGCGAGGAGGTACTTACGAAATTGAATTTGATGCCGGAAGCTTATCTAGCGGGGTCTATTTTTATGCTTTGAGTTATGGAAACAACATTCAAGCAAGAAAAATGATTTTGCTTCGATAATTTAAGTCCGCCTTGGTGCGGACTTTTTTATTATGTAAACAACAGTTATTTTAGAGTAACCAAAAAAATTGGCTTATCAATAAAACAACAAAACATATTATCCTAGCCGCGGAAGAAGTCCTTTAAACTCAGCGCTAACTTACATTAGGTTAGAAACGCTGAGTTCACAAACAGACTTTATTAGTTATTTCTATTAACTGTTAAAAAGGACTATTTAAAATGACATCACTAAAAAATTTAGGCTGGGATGATTTCTTTCAATCTCAACTCAATAAAAACGAAACATTAATCCCCGGTAGAGTTTCTACCGAGAATAAAACTAATTACTTTGTTCATACCGAGTTCGGTGAAGTTATTGCTGAAGTTTCCGGTAAACTGTTCTTTTCTACCGAATCCAAAAGTGAATTGCCAAAAACGGGTGATTGGGTTTTACTCGATTATTTTGAAGACGAAAAGAAAGGTATTATTCAAAAAGTACTGGAACGAAGAACAAAACTTTCACGTAAAGCTGCCGGAAGTAAAACCGAAGAGCAAGTGTTTGCAGCAAATGTTGATTATGTAATGATCGTTCATCCTATTGACGAAAGCTTCAATTACAACAAACTTGATAGACAGCTTGTCGTGGCTTATCAAAGTAAAGCAGAACCTATTGTTGTTTTGAGCAAATCGGATTTGTGCGAAAACATTGATGATATTTTACAATCGATTAATGATAATCATAATGTTCAACTTATTCCGACAAGCACGGTTACAAATGATGGAATAAATGAACTTAAAGAGACTATCGGACTAGGAAAAACATATGTATTAATCGGGTCGTCGGGTGTCGGCAAATCGACATTGATTAACAAACTTTTCGGAAAAGATATTTTTAAAACTCAGGAAGTTCGTTCTATTGACAATAAAGGAAAACATACAACGACTCATCGTGAATTAATTGTTTTACCATCAGGCGGAATATTAATTGATAATCCCGGAATTAGAGAATTGCAATTATGGAATTCTGAAGATGGGTTAAGTCAAACTTTCGGTGAGTTTTCAGAGTACGAAGACCAATGCAGATATAAAGACTGTACTCATACCGTTGAAAATGGTTGTGCTGTTTTATTTGCATTAGAGAATAGTGAAATTTCTCAAAAACGGTATGAGAATTATTTAAAGATGCGCAAAGAATTAGAATATCTTGAAACCAAACAAAACGATTCCGCTGCTATGAATAAAAAGAACAAATGGAAAAATATCAGTAAGGAAATAAAAAGATATTACAAAAATGTGAAAGATAAAGGTCAATAAAACTTAAAACGGAAGAGACTCATTTCAAAGAGTCTCTTCATCAAATAGTTTATTGTTCGGAGGCAGTTTCCGGTTTCATTATCAGTCCGACAATCAGTCCGGCTACAGTTGCTTCAACTACTGTTCCTAAAAACCAAATAAATGCCATTGAATAAGGAATCGGCATAACTGTATAAGATCCATATCCGAAAGAAATTCCGGCGCCCAGTCCATAAATTAATCCGAATTTTATTGCGGTGTTAAGATTTTTGTTTGATACAAAAGCATAATACAGGTAGCAGAAAACGGCAGAGACAAGCAGCGGAACAAACATCATCATCGGCATGCTCATTTCTTCCATCGGACGCCATAGATTTTGCGTTTCTTCGTAAGCGCCCATCAATATCACGCCGTGTATGATGTAATCCAATATTTGCCAGGCAACAAAAACCGCAAGAATAGAAAGAAGCAGCTTTTTCATTTAGCACCCCTTTATTATGATTGGTTGTTTTTGAGGAAAGGAAATTCAGAAAATGATTTTCTTATTTTAAGGAAGATCAAGCTAAGAAACAAGTTAAGTTTTGTTATTGATTTGTATAGAGATTCCATCCGTTGGCTAACGGATTAGTATTTCAATATTGGGATTGACTCATAACCTATATAAGTTTAATATCAAACAACTGTAACCCCCCCCCATTAATTTTAAGAAAGTCAAAGATTATAAAAATTTAACTTGCTTCTTTAAATTAAAATTGTATTTTAGAATTTAGAATAAGACAAGACCATACTCCAGAATAAATGGCTTGCAGGAGGTGTTATGTTTAATTATTATCATTATTATACAAGTGGCTTTACATAGTTTTAATAAAGACCCAACCGAATTAACAAAAACAATAGGACTTTATATGCATAGTAAAACTTTCTTTGTTATAAGTTTTTTTCTATTTACAGCAATTAGTAATGCTCAGTTTATAGGTGGCTGGCATGATACAGATTCACTTAAAATAGGAAGATTTGATCATGCCGCAATCAACCTAAATAACGGTTATATAATGGTAGCCGGTGGTTACACGGAAACTGATCCGGGAGGTACAATAGTAACCGAGCTATTTAACACGACCACACAGCGGTGGGAATACGGACCACCAATGAACAAAGGACGGGCTTATCACCATCTTGTGGGAATGAACGATGGCTCAATAATGGCAATTGGTGGATTCGCAGAAAGAACTTGCGAGATACTCGATCTAAATGACTGGACATGGAGTTATACGGATAGTGTGAATGTAAAGAAATACTGGTGGGGTCGAACTTCGACTTTAATGGAGGATGGAAATATATTAATTACTGGGGGTGCTAATTTCGATTCGTCATTTGCCTCATGCGAAATATATGATGTTGATTCAGGTAAGTGGAGACTTACAGGTAAACTAAAGACAAGTAGAGAAAGACACATAGCAACGTTGTTAAATGACGGAAGGATTTTGGTTACCGGTGGAAGAACCCATAATCAATCACCATTTGTATATCAAAAGTCTTGCGAGATTTTTGATCCTGTAACAGAGACCTGGAGTTACGTAGATTCGATGGAGTACCCGAGAATAGATCACTCTGCAACTCTATTACCTGATGGACGAGTGCTGGTTGTTGGGGGTGAACAAACAATTTGCGAAATATATAATCCTACAACAAATCAATGGTCGGAAGCTGGTTCGGTAGAATTTGCCTTTGGGTATAACAATGCATTCAAGTTATCTAATAATAAATATCTACTGCTGATACAGTATGATGGGACAATTAGAGGTCAAGAGGGATGGGAATTATTCTCATTGGAAAGTTTTGAATCTATAGGGTATTCAAAATTTGATAGAAAAATATTGACAATGAAAAGCGCCAAGATAAATGATAATTCTGTTATTGTGATGGGAGGTTTGGAAAGAATAGGAATGAATTATGTATCAGCGAACTATTGTCAAATATATGACTTAACAACCGGAATAGAAGAAACTGTAAACGAACAAGTATTTGCTATTGAACTCAATTCCTACCCAAATCCTTTTAATAGCTCGGCAAACATAACTCTTAACCTGCCGGCAAGCGGAAAAGTTTCTTTATCCGTTTTTAACATTTTGGGAGAAAAAGTAACAACGATACACAGCGGTTACCTAACTGAGGGTAATCACATATTTAATTACACACCGACAAACATTTCATCCGGCACATACTTTTTGCAGTTGCAGTCCCAGCAGCAAACTAAATCAATCAAATTAATCTACTTAAAATAATAGAGATGAGGTTATGAAAAGGAAAATTACTTTACTTCTTTTAGTTTTATTATTTACTTCGATCAATTTAAATGCTCAGCTTACAGATTTGGTTGGACCAAACAAATATTCAGAATTTGAAATTTACATGGACAACGACAGTCTTTGGTATTCAACATCTATTACTGTACAATTTAAAGGCAGAACAATTGAGTTGCCGGCGGGTGCTACTAATGCATCCACTTCGGACATTATCAAACCTAACACCCGTAATATACTTCAATCGGTAAAACAAAAATATGGAAATTTCAGATTGGAAAAAGTTTTTAAAAATTCATCATGGGGTGATACACTCGGTGTTGATAGAAATACCGGAAGGCAGGTTAAATTAAGAAATTTATCACAGTTTTATAAACTAATTTTTGATGAATTGATATGTGTTGACAGCTTGATTAATGAGTTAAAAGTATTTCCGGAGATTGTTTCTGCAGATAGACCATCGATTGTTACACTTCATTATGTGCCAAGTGACTATTCTCCGACCGAACAGTGGTCGTTGGATAAAATTGGGGCAACAAGGGCATGGGATATTACAACCGGTAATGAGCAAGTTAAGATTGCCGTGGTTGATTTTTTTGAGAGAAATGATCTCGATATACATAATGAGCTCCAGGGAAAAATTTCTTATAATCCTGAAAATCTCTCTAAAGATCATGGACAAATTGTCGCCGGTGCCATAGCTGCTTATACGGATAATGGTACCGGTATTGCTAGTATTGGTTTTAATTCTAAAGTGATGCTATTTGAGGGGAATACTGCATCAGCTGTAAATAATGCTCTTAACGCAGAGCCTTTGCCTGAAATAATAAACTGTAGCTGGGGACAAACTAAGACCTACGCATTAGATACCGTAATCTATAATGCCTTGAAACAAGGAGTGATAGTTGTAGCATCTGCCGGAAATGGTCTCCAAGATGAGGGAACCATACCAAGGGTAAAATATCCAGCCGCTTATAATTTCAAAGATATTTTACCGGGTATTGATAGACAAGTCATAGCCGTTTCCGCAACTATGTTAGAAAATAATGAAGAAGTATTTGCGCACGATGGTTACGGAAGGTGGAATTACAGTCCGGAAGACCATCCGGGTGTTTTCCCAGAAGAAGCATTCATAGACTTTTCAGCTCCTGGTGTAAATATCAAGGTTCTTCATTCAACTATTCAAAACCAATACGATCACGTCAGCGGAACATCATTATCTGCTCCAATAGTTGCTGGTACAATCGCACTTATGAAATCCGTTAATCCAAGTTTAACTCCGGAAGCAGCTTTCGAAATATTAAAAAACACGGCTGAAAAAATAGGTATGGATCCTTATAATTATCAAATAGACGGTGGATGGAACCAATATATGGGATACGGAAGAATTAATGCACATAACGCTGTTAATGTGGCATCGGGGGCACCTTATCCACCTAAGAATTTATATGTAACAACTAGTTCAACTGTGGGAATTTTTTCTGGTACTTTTTCAGCAGAAGCTCAACTAAACTGGTTAGCTAATAGCGAACCGGATTTAGATTACTATAAAGTTTATAAAGCTGTAACCACGGGTTCAGAACCAGCATATAATAGTTATGTGGAAGTTTGTACAAGTACAACAAATTCAGCTACAGTTTCAGTAAATGATTTTGGAGACAGTACAAAAATATACTATAGAATAGCAGCAGTGGATACAGAGGGAAAGGAATCGGTTTTATCTGAACCCAAATGGGATTGGGCGCCTCCATCACCTCCGACAATTAATATTACCCCTTCAGGAGGACATCCAAAGATTTCTTGGACTGCTGTTTCGGGAATGACACATAGAGTATACAAAAAAATTGATTGGGATAAAAGATATAATCTGACTCCCACTTGGAACGCCCTTACTATTGAATTAACAGGGTCTTATTATGTTGATGAGACCATTGATTGGGATGGAACTCATGTGTCTAATGAACTTGATGTTTATTATAAAGTGACGAAAAGACGAAACGAGAATCTTATATCAAATTTTTCAAATATTGAAAAAGTTTGGATAGAGGGTGAGCCCCTAAACAAAAAGGGGACAGAGCAGGAGGGCATTCCCACTATTTATTCATTATCACAAAACTATCCTAACCCTTTCAACCCTACGACTGTAATAAAATATCAACTCCCCGAAGCAGTAAACGTAACAATAAAATTATACGATATGCTTGGCAGAGAAGTAAAAGAATTTATCAATGATACACAAGAAGCCGGATATTATGAATTAACTTTTGACGGAAGCGATCTTTCAAGCGGAACTTATATTTACAGAATTACTGCTGGTGATTTTACGGATTCAAAAAAACTTTTACTCCTCAAATAAATTCTTGCTTATCTGTCAGAGATTCCATCCGTTAACCAACGGGTGGAATCTCTATGTATACTTAAAACCCCGCACGCAATGATAGTATAAAATTCCTTCCCGGTGCTGCCAATCCGGAACTATATGGTCTGTATCTTTGATCGGTTATATTTTCTATACCGCCGCTTATAAATAACAAATCACTGAATTGATAACTCATTTTCAAGTTAAGTGTGTACCAGCTTGGTGAATAAGGATTTCCGTTTTCGTCTTCCGTATATAGATAAGTTTTACCTCTTTCTTCTTCGGCAAGATTATCATAGCTAACTTCACCATTATATACAGCATACAAATCCATTTTTAATCTTTGTGCGGAAAATGTTAAATGAGTTGAGCCGAACCAAGGACCCGCATGTCTAAGCGGACTTTTACTTCCGTCGTCAAGTTCTTCTTCACCTTGTTGATAATTGAAACGAGTTGAAAATCCGAATCCCGCGGGAAGTTTTAATTCCACACCTGTTTGAATTCCCCAAACATAAGCGCTCGCCGCATTTTGTATGGCTTGAATTTGACTGAGTTCGCCCGAATAGATTAAACTATCTAAACCGTTTAATGAATAATTTCTTCTTACCATTGCATCATCAAGAAAAGTATAATAACCGGTTAAATCAATTTTCATAAAATCGTTAAAGACTTTTGCTATACCAAGCTCAGCGTTATATGCATATTCGGCTTTAAGATCTGGATTTGGGATAACAACGCTACCCGGTTCGGAATCAAAAACTTTTCCCACGTCATCTATGTTTGGTGAACGGAAACCGCTTGAAAGATTTAATCCTATCGACCATGATTTGTCGGGAGAATAAACTAAACCAATACTTCCTGTTAATGCGCCGTTATTTAATTCTGTTTTTGTAAACGGAAAAGGATAAAATGTTGTATCAAACTCGGCATTTATGTTAAAGTAATTGTACCGCGCCCCGGCTTGTAATAGTAAATTTTGACTCATCTTAAATTGATAAGTTAAATATGCGGCATAGGATGACCAGTTTGATTGCGGATATCTTGAAGGTCCGGGAAGAATATCTCTTGTTAAAATATTTTCATCAGTTCCGGTTGAAGCTACATCATTGTAAACAAATTCTAATCCGTAAATAAGATTATGTTTTTGATCTAACGATTTATTGAAATCAAAGTTAATCGAGTATGCATTTACTTTTTCGATTCTGCTTCTTCTTATGTCATCATTAAAATCTCTGTCGATTCTGCTTTCTTCGAAAAATTGATGAGCCAACCGAATTGTCATATCATCATAAACCGAATTATTGTATTGATTTGTAATTTCCAAATTATTCATCATCCATTTTTGTGGACCGTAATACCATTCGGCACTTCTCGGCAAACCGTTTCTTGTTCTAATTAATCTGTCATAACGATCATAGTTAGATGTTATCGAATAATGGAAACCGTAACTCAAGTTCCAATTTTCATTAGGTTTGTATCTTAGCTTTTGCATTAAGTTAATTTGTGAATAACCGGTTGGTGTTTGTAATTCGGGATCATCGTTTTCGAAAACTTTATCTTCGCCATTGATTCGTTTTACATAAAACGGTTTAAGATATTCATCGGGTCCAACGGATCCCATTTTCAAATCACCGTAATCGGTGTGTGTTATACTTGTAATCAGCGCAAAGTTTTTCCAGCCGAGATTTATATCAATGTGACCTGTAAATTCATTGTTAGCAGTCGAGTGACGCACGGATGAATTTCCCTTAATAAAAATTGATTCATTTAATGAAAACTGAGGATTCAAAGTGTAGAAACTCATTACACCGCCGATTGCATCGCTTCCATATAAAATAGAACCGGGACCGAACATTACCTCGGCTCTTTCAATTGAAAAGGGATCAAGTGAAATTACATTCTGCAAATTTCCGCTTCGGAATATTGCAGTATTCATTCGTATTCCATCGACTGCAATTAATAAACGGTTTGTCGCAAAGCCACGAATCATTGGGCTTCCACCGCCTTGCTGACTTTTCTGAATGAAAACTTCACCGGAGATGTTCAACAAATCGGCGGCTGTTTGCGGATTTTGCAAAGCTAAATCCTTAGGAGTTACCATTGAAACTTTTGTGGGATTTTCTCTATTAAGTTGATTCCATTTAGTTGCAGAAACAACTATTTGATCCAACGAGATATTTGTTGCTTCTAAACGTATTAAAAATTCAAGTTCTTCAATTTCAGAAAAAGTAAAACGCTCTGTTTTATATCCCAGCATTTGAAATGCGATAACTTCCGATCTATTAAATTTAGATAGATCTGCTTTCCCGGATGCATTAGTTACGGTAAAAGTCTTAGGACTTTCACTCGAAATATTTACAAGTTCAAGCGGGTGATCGGTATCTTTATCAATTATAGTTACTACTTGTGCAATATTATATGTAAATAATGCCGATAAAAAGAACGGTATAACAAATCTCTTCATTAATTTCCTCAGAAAAACCAACAGTTACTTTTAATATTCATTTCTAAGTTAATAATACTATCTCTAAAATTTGATTTTATCTATTTCTTTTTCGTTAAATTTCATATGGCAAAATATTTTTCTTGCCGGGAATAGGAAAAGTGTTTCTTACATCATTTCATAGAGCAATTTTTAGTAGAAAAGAATTTTCATTTTTTACAGTTTTTTTACTGTCACTTCAATTTTTACACTACGGATTAATATTTTCTTCCCAAGACTATCTGTTGTATAAATCACCGTCGAATCAAAAAGATACTATAATTAATGTTCTTCAGCATAACCTAGGCGATGAGTGCATTTTAATAGAGAATTCAAAAGCTTCCACTAAATCCGAACAGAGCTTTACAAAAACTCCTTTCATATCACCAAACAATTCTGAAAATATTATCAACAGATTCTGTAAGAAATATTTTCCGATGTATTCAGTTTCTTCAGTATCGATAGATTATAAATTTAGTAATCCCCGAAGTCCGCCTTTATTATTTATATAATGTTCGTTTTAATGCATCATCGAGAAAGGATGCAAATTCAATTATAATTTAATAAGGGAGAAAAAATGAGACCTCGGGAATCAAATAATAAAAGAACATCCAAAGATCTAGTAAAAGATTTATCCGTATTGTTTTCACCGTTTATATTAATAGTATTACTCTATTTATTGTTCTTTGCATAATAGTTTAACAGGGGTAAAGCCATGAAATATTTAAAAAGAATCTTGATTGCGTTGTGTGCTTTTTACTTTGTAACTACACTTCAATCGTTTTCTCAAGAACTTACTGTCTATCAGTTTATCGGTAAAACCAAATCCGATGTAATTAAACAATATGGAAAACCCATTCATTCAGACGAATCAAATCCGGATATGGTTTGTATTTTTTATAAGAAAAATCAAGATACTATGATCTTTGTCAGCGATAAAACTTCGGTTTATCAGGTAGATGCAATGAAGTTTTATCCTACTGAAGCTGCAGCTTTAACGGCATTAAATAGTGCTGTTCAAACAGCTATCTCTCAAAGTTTTTCTCCGGATACACTTTCATCAAGTAGTTTTAAACTGTATAAGCCCGGAGTTGAATTTAACATTTCGGTCAATAAAGCGTCATCGGGAACCGATTACCAGGTTAAATTACATGCAGCACATAAGGAATAGCTATTGCTATTAATTTTAATGGAAGTTAATTCGAAACGTTTAGCGGGAATTCAATGATTGTTTTTTGAGTTCCCGTTTTATTAACAGATTATGTGAGAGATTAGAATTAGATTGACTATCCCGGTGAGTGCAAAGCCGATCATTATTATGAAGGAAAATTTTAAGCTAAAAACATTTACGGATTTTTTAAGAAAATATATATGCAAGAATAAATGAATCACGGCAAACAAATTAAATAGTATAAAAAATTCATAAAAGCATAGAATAAAAACAGAATAAACATAGCCAACTAAAATTGACGGAAGCGGTAAGTGTAGATATAAATAAATTCTTTTCTTTATAGGATCACTGACATTTTTAAGAATGGTTAACATCTTCCATTCATTTCTGTATATCGCTTCGATTTCATGAAATATAAAAAAGGCGAGATTTATAAGTGTTATTGTAAGTACTGTAGATCTCAAAACAGAGTCCTACCTTTATAATTTCTAATTAAATTTTTCATAACTCGTTGTACAATTAATTGTTTACAACTTAAATTAAGAAAAATAATTTAAACTCGCACTAAAGAAATTTTTCTTAATTGATACAGATCATCTTTTTATTTGAATTGAGTCGGCGATTACTGATTGCGTAGCTACTTGTAAACGTTAAATAAAATTACTTTTGTATAAAACTATTTCAATAAAATCATTTTTCGAGTTTCTATAAAATTGCCGGATGTTAATCTATATAAATAAATTCCGCTAGGAAGATCGGATGCATCAAATACTATTTCATATTCACCGGGCTGCATTGACTTGTTGAGTAATGTTTTTATTTCTCTTCCGAGAATATCATAAACAATTAATTGTGTTTGTAGGGGACGAATATATTCGTCCCCTACATTTGGTAATGAGAATTTAATAGTTGTACTTGGGTTAAACGGATTCGGATAATTCTGTTCAAGTGAAAATTCTTTCGGTAATAATTTATCATTTACACCAGTTACTCCGATATTAATAGTATAAGATGACGACAACTCAGTTCTTTGGTTATTATACCAGCCCTCGAGTTTTAATTTGTATGTCCCGGAAATGTTTGATGAGATTAAATAATTATTTTCAATCCGATTAACATTCACGTTTTCACTATCGACAACCAAAGTCAAAGAATCAATATTTATTAAAGAATTATAAAAATCGGAAGTGCTAATTATTTTTTCTTCGCTGATATCCATGTTTATTTCAACTTCATTCGGATCTTTCCAATCAATAGAAGAATATTCTGTTGAAATATTATTATCAAACCAATTCCAACGTGTGTCAATCCAATTTTTTAGATATTGGATTTCGGATTCGTAAGTCTCTCCGACAAATTTATTAGGCCAAACATAAGTTCCGAGCACAGGCCAACGTTCGAAGTTTCTTGTTTTTGCCTCATCGATATGAACGGTTAACGAATCAATTATTTCAAAGATTCTTTCTTTAGAGAATATTGTTGATTTAACATCACTCCAACGCTTCGCAAATTTATTAGCAAAGACCGGATCGTCAAACATTTTTTCCCACCAAAAAGGTTTTTGGAAAAAATCATCAGGAATCGGATAATAAATTTGAAATCCGTCGTCTTCCCAAGCTTCATAATAATCTATATTTCCGAAGGCAAGATTAAAATCCCAGATCGGTCCCATCTTTAATGATGGATTAATATCATCTCTGTCCTTATATAAAAATGTACTTAACCGGTAAGCATCAACATTGCGGGGGAATTCATTCAAGAAAACATAATCTACAAATGTATTTATATCTATTATATCATAGTAACCGTCAAACGGATGAGAGTATTTATTAAGATACATAGTTGATTCAAAATTATAAATGAAGTCTTGCAAATACTCAATTTGCTGAGGCATAATATCTGTTTCTTTCGGGTAATCGTATTGATAAAAAACTCTTTGCCATGCGCCTGCAAAAGGAACAAATGAAGATTCCCAACCTTCTATATTTGCGCCGTCTCGTTTATCAATTTTAAAAAGATAACCCCCGGTTAAAGATGTTCCCGATGTATCTTTTGATTCACACTTTTTAATATCGACTCGATTTTTATCTCGTTTAATCTTTTCCATGAAAACATAGATGCCCATATATTCGTCATTTACTACTAACTCTACGAACTTAGTTCTTGTTGTGTAACGGTTAATTTCGTTTGAGAGTTTATAAATAAGAGCATTTCTAATAAGCGATTTATCGGAATAAGGTGCGTACAAAACCCAATCGGCTTCTTCGGGCATTCCTAAAAGAGAAACATCTAAATCTTCTTCTTCATCAATTCTTGTTTCAACCGCATATGATTTTTTATCGAAAGTTTGCGATGAAGAACCTCTTATTTCAATTCCGATTTTACCGTTATAGTGATTGAATTCATCGACTAGATTATTCCGTTCTCCTTCGCCGTTATAAATAATTCCCATATCAGCCATTATCTTTGGTTCATCAACAATTGTTTGACCGTTTGTATTTATAACAATGATAGGCAAGTTCGATGAAGTGAAATTTACCTGAGAGAACAAGTCAGCACAAAAAAGAGTTAATAAAGCAGTGAATAAAACAACGAGCGTTTTCATTTTTATATCATTGTTGAGTTAACCAAATATAAATAGATTAAAAGCAATATGCGGGGATATAATTTTATCTAAGTAGAACCATTTTTCTTGTCTGGTTAAAAACACCCGAAGTCAAACGATAAAAATAAACACCGCTTGGTAAATCCGTTGCGTCAAACTCAACTTCATATTCTCCGGGCTGCATTGGTTTATTGATTAGCGTTTTTATTTCTCTTCCGAGGATGTCATAAACAATTAACTTTGTTTGTTGGGGACGAAATTTTTCGTCCACTACGCCTGGTATTGTAAATTTAATTTTAGTTGTTGGGTTGAAAGGGTTCGGAAAATTTTGGTATAAGAAATAGTTATAGCTGACTTTGTCTGGGTCGTCGTTTCCAATTGGGTCACCGTTTCCTTCATATTTGAAAATAAATCCATGTTCATTATTATAATTACCTCCTAACATCCAACCAAGATTCATAGAACTGAAATAGGACTTATCCCAATAGATATTTTCCCCGAAAGCTGCCGATAAAAAATTTTCTCCACCATCATAGGACCTATAGATGCTTCCCAAATAATTTGCAGGGTGATTATACGTACTAACAAATAAAATCTTATTTGGATCAAACATTCTAACATTTACAAATCTGGGGAAAGCATGTGAATTTGCATAGTATTTCTCATTCCAAATTTCACCACCATCAGAGGTAACCCAAACAGACATTCCCGCGACAAAGACCCCATAAACAGAATCGTAAAAATCAAAATCATTTATCTGAACTTCCGAATCTATATTTGGAACCCATGTTATGCCTGAGTTGGTTGTTTTGTACAGTTGATTTCTTGAGGCAAGATAACCCAAATTTTTGTTAATGAATTGTATTTTGATTAAATCCTCACTTAAGTTTGCATTAACTTTTTTCCATTCTTTTCCTGCATCCAAGGTCAAAAACAGACTTCCATTTGTTCCTGCAATCCACGCAGTATCAGAGTTCAGTAAGGAAATAGAGTAAAAAGTCAAAGATGGATCGAGCGAGGATTTAATCCAATCTGCACCAGCGTTTGTGGTCTTGACTATTACTCCATTTTCACCAACTGCCCAACCGATCTGTTCATTTGCGAATTGGATAGACCTTAAATTCTCCGTGGCTGGATTGGGTTGAATTCTCCAATTTGTACCTCCGTTCTTGGTGTGCAATATAAGCCCACTATTTCCACAAAGCCATCCGGTACTGTCATTAATAAAGTAAACTGAATTCAGGCTATCTCTGGTAAGAGATCCTAACTCATTCCAACTTTCACCTTGATCCGTAGTCTTAAATAAGTATCTTGAATGAGCAAAACCAATAGAATCATTTATCATCTTAAAACCAAAAAAAATTAGGTCATAACCATAATAGGGTGAGGCTCCTGCTGAAAAAATACGCCAAGTTTTTCCACCATCTGTTGTCTTTTGAAATTCCGTCAATCTAAAACCATTTTCAATTGAATAATTTTTATCACCCCCATAGATAAAACCAATTGAATTATTTACAAAATATAGATTCGGTGCCTTGTTATCATTTTTTACAACTAAGGTATCCCACGTCCAACCGGAATCCGTAGTTCTCAGTATAGTCCCCCATATCCTCAAAAATCCGTTTTCCTTATTTACAAAAAAATAATTAAGTGCGGGATAAGAACTATATGTTTCTACACTAAATTGCTGCAACCAGCTTTTCCCACCGTCGGTAGTGTTCAATAAAAATTCAGTATCGTAGAGTTTTTTATGAACCCACCCAAATTCCTCATTTATAAATTGAATTCTACCGAAAGCACCATCGCTAGTACTGTCCTTAAGAATAATCCAATTTTCTCCTCCATCAAAAGTTTTCACTAATGCCGAAAGACTATCAATACGGGCTGATGCAAAAAGTGTATCCATAGAAAACACTTGGAAGTCATAAATTTGCTCCGGCTCAAATATTTTTGACCAGTTTTTGCCACCATCCACGCTTTTATACAAAGAGTTAGGTGCATCAAGGGTTGAAATCCAACCACTAGACTCGTCACAAAACCTTATTTTATTTGCGATGGTCTTACTTATACGCTTAAAAGTTATCCCTCCATTTTTTGTAAATAGTATTCCTGATTGATCCGAAATCCATCCGGTAGTATCATTAATAAAATCTGCAGAAATAACCTTTGTGGTATATTGCGGATTCTGCCAAGTGATTTGGGCATTAATTATTATTGTTGTGAAAAACAATATAACAGCAATGGAAAGGTTTTTCATATTTATAACTTATTTTAATAATAGCATCTTTTTTATCAGATTAAAACTACCGGAACTCAATCTATAAAAATAAACTCCGCTTGGTAAACCCGTAGCATCAAATTCAACTTCATATTCACCCGGCTGCATTGGTTTGTTTAGTAACCTTTTTATTTCTCTGCCGAGAAGATCATAAACAATTAATTTCACGTTTGACATCTCACGTTTCACATCTGACGGAATTGAGAATTTAATTTTTGTAGTTGGGTTGAATGGGTTTGGGTAGTTTTGGGAAAGTTCAAATTTATTCGTTAAAGTATTCTTCTCTTCTATATTTGTTTTAATACCATATTCTACGCCTTTTATTTTTGCATAGTGTAAATACGTGTATTCATAAAAGGAATATAAAAACACTTCATTATAATAAGAATATGTTAATCCCAATCCTTTAGTAAGTTCATATCCATCATAAGCGGTATTGCTTGTACAGAATTGATCAACAAAACGACTTGATCGTCGTTCATTAAAGATTTCTTTTTCTTCAAATGATTTTACATAGTAACAATATAAAAGTGTGTCGTTGAGTTGTGCAAAAAGTGAATCTACTAATTCTTCTCTTGAACCAAGTAAACGATAGACATTGGCATTAACTGAATCAACTCGGTAATAACTAAATTGTTTGTCTGCGCTGTTTAATTCGGCCTGTTCTATAATAAAATATTTTTTTGTGTTTACAAGTGTATCGCCTATAACAAGCTTATAAAATTTCCACGAAGAGTCCGCTAATCCAGGCTCGTTGCTTATGGTTTCATATTCCCAATAATCTCCAATGTGAAGTGGATAATATTTTTTTACCTCTTCAATTGATTCTGGTTGAGCGAAGATTCCAGTTATGATAAACAAAATAATGAAGATTCTTATTAGCATATAAATATCTTTTTAATAAACTTTAACCTAGCCAAAGCATCTTTAAACTGCAACAGTCAAATTAATCTCTATCTCAGTTTTGAAACTTTTTATCATGTTTTGGTGTAATATTGCAGAATCCACTTATTCGGATATATTTATATATTTACTTTAATTGATTTGCAAATGAGGTGATATAAAATGTCATTCAACTTTAACAAGTTTACGGTAAAGGCACAGGAAACGGTACAAAACGCGGTTGAGATTGCGCAAAATTATAATAATCAAGTCGTTGAACCAGAACATATTTTGGCCGCGATGTTGCAGGACAGTGACAATGTTGCAGTTTCACTTTTGCAGAAAGCGGGTGCAAACTTAAACCAACTTAAGATAAAAGTAACCGGAATAATTGAAAACTTCCCCGAAGTAACAGGTGCGGGAGTCGGTAACCAACAGCTTTCTCAAAATACTGCGCGACTTTTTGATAACGCAGCAAAGGAAGCAAAAAATCTAAAAGATGAATACATATCATCGGAACATATTTTACTCGCGTTATCTGAAGAAAAAGGAAAAGCCGGCTCACTTCTTAACGATAACGGAATAAACAAAAATGTTTTACTCAATGCATTAAAAGATATAAGAGGTAATCAAAGAGTAACATCTCAGAATCCCGAGGATACTTATCAATCATTAAAAAAATACGGACGTGATTTAAACGAACTTGCACGAAGCGGAAAACTTGATCCCGTAATCGGAAGAGATGAAGAAATACGAAGAGTGCTTCAAGTTTTATCACGTAGAACGAAGAACAATCCAGTATTAATCGGTGAACCCGGTGTCGGTAAAACCGCAATTGCCGAAGGACTTTCACATAGAATTATTTCCGGTGACGTACCCGAATCACTTAAAACAAAAACAATCGTTGCTCTTGATATGGGAGCACTTGTCGCGGGGACTCAGTTCCGCGGACAGTTTGAAGAACGTGTAAAAGCTGTTGTTAAAGAAGTTCAGGATTCAAACGGTGAAATAATATTATTTATAGATGAACTACATTTGTTAGTCGGTGCGGGTAAGACAGAAGGTGCGATGGATGCGGCAAATATTTTAAAACCTGCGCTTGCAAGAGGTGAACTTCATACAATCGGAGCAACTACTTTAAAAGAATATAAAAAGTATATAGAAAAAGACGCTGCGCTTGAAAGAAGATTTCAACCGGTTATGGTTGAAGAACCTAACGAAGATGATGCAATTTCAATTTTGCGTGGATTGAAAGAACGTTACGAAGTTCATCATGGTGTACGTATTACCGACGGTGCAATAGTTGCAGCCGTTCAACTTTCAAATAGATATATAACCGATCGGTTTCTTCCGGATAAAGCAATCGATTTGATTGACGAATCGGCTTCTAAACTGAGAATCGAAATCGATTCAATGCCGGAAGAGCTTGATGTGATAGAAAGAAAAATCCGTCAACTTGAAGTTGAAAAAGAAGCTTTGAAAAGAGAAAACGACAACGAATCAAAATCCAGACTTGACGAAATCAAAAAAGAGTTAAGTAATCTAGAAGAAGAAAGAAACAGCTTAAAAAGTCATTGGCAATTAGAGCGGGATAAAATTCAATCAATAAGAAAAATGAAAAGTGATATTGAAAACACGAAACTCGAAGCCGAACGATACGAACGCGAGGGAAATCTAGCCAAAGTTGCCGAGCTTCGTTATGGAGTTATAAATGATTTACAAAAGAAACTCGAAAATGAAACACGAGCGCTTGCAGAATTTCAAAAAGATAAGAAAATGTTGAAAGAAGAAGTTGAAGCTGAGGATATAGCCGAAGTTGTTGCAAAGTGGACGGGCATTCCGGTAAGCAGAATGTTGGAAAGCGAACGAAGCAAATTATTAAGAATGGAAGATGAATTACACAAAAGAGTAATCGGGCAGGAAGCCGCTGTTGAAGCTGTATCGAATGCAATAAGAAGATCACGAGCGGGAATGCAGGACGCAAACCGTCCGATAGGTTCTTTCATTTTTATCGGTACTACCGGCGTTGGTAAAACCGAACTTGCAAGAGCACTTGCTGATTTTTTATTTAACGATGAACAAGCGATGGTTAGAATTGATATGTCCGAGTATATGGAAAAGTTTTCTGTCTCAAGATTAATCGGC
>QZJX01000100.1 GCA_003599395.1 Ignavibacteriales bacterium
ATGAAACCAATAAAGTCCCTCATCCATTGATGAGTGAACTAATGATGGCGTTTCATCATGACGAGAAAATCACGTATTCTCTTGATAACCATCTTGAATGCATTAAAAAATCAAGATACTCAGGTGATCGAATCGCCTTAATTCAACAGCTTCTCTTCTTAGCAGACCGTTATTTAGATGAAGGTAAGAAAAAAGATGCTTTATTTTTACTTGAAGAAGTGTATCAACTCAATCAATCATTTCATTTGGGGTCTGCACTCAAACTTTATACCTATCGCTCTTCTGAACTACTGAAAAAAATTGATCCAAAGTTAGAACTTAAAAAGACGGAATCAAGCTTATTTACAGCTAAAGAACATGAAATCTTAGTCTATATTGAAAAGGGACTCAATAACGAAGAGATAGCAAATAAACTATTTATCTCTATTGGTACAGTCAAATGGCATATCAATCATATCTTCAGTAAACTTGATGTTAAACATCGAGCAGAAGCTGTAAAGAAAGCTAAAGATCAAAACTATCTCTAACCTAACCAAGAACCTAACTCCGGTTAGGTTTTTTTTATCTCTTTATTTCTTATACTGATCCTGTAAAACACCAGGAGGTTTTAATGATGAATGTACTAATGGAACATTTTGGACAATGGGGAGCAGTGATTTTCTTCATCATTGTGTATGGGATAGCAATTCTCTTCATCCCTTTCTATAAAAAAATGGAGCGCAAGCCTGCCTTTACGTATCTTGCCTTTGTGATTGCATTTGCTATCGAAATGCATGGGATTCCCTTTTCAATGCTTTTGATCTCATCTATTCTCGGTCGCTCTTTGCCTGAGGGGATCTTATGGGGACATACAATGATTGATTATGTAGGGTATATGGGACTTTATCTCAATATCGGTTTCGCTTTAGCAGGTATGCTTATGATTATCTTTGGTTGGTATCAAATCTATCATGGATATTGGAAAAAGGTTGATGGATCAGGTCATATCGTGAGTGATGGAATGTACAAATACATCCGTCATCCCCAGTACACAGGACTCATACTGATCGCATTAGGCATGGTTTTAGGGTGGGCAACACTCACTAATCTCATCATGTTACCCATCATCATCTATATGTATTATCGTTTATCCCTTAGGGAAGAAAAACACATGATCGAAGAATTTGGTGACGCATATATCATTTACATGAAACATACCAAGCGGTTTATCCCTTGGATTATATAAGGAGGTTTTCACATGTTACAAACACTTAAACGTATCGCTTTATTCAACGCACTTCTCGTGATTTTAGAAGTGGCTGCCTATTTATTTCTTTTTCAAAAAGCTTATTACTTTCCCAGAGCCATTGTTCTATTACTCGTTGTTCAATGGATCTTTCTCTTCGTTTTTGGATTCATCCTTTTCATCTTTTGGATTATTCGAATGCTTCAATCCAAAACCCATTATTTTGTAATGAAAAAACTCATCCATACAACACTTTGGTTACTAATTATTCCTTGGATCATCGCACTCCATATCGTGATTTCACAAATGATGACTTATTCTCCAAATTCCAATGGAATAGCTGAAATCGTCGATGTTGAGATCAACAACTCGACTCAGTACTACAGTGTCCGTGGAACACATCATGAAAACCCGGTGATCCTCTTTCTCTCCGGAGGACCCGGGGGTGCCCAAATGCCCGCAACGCGAGAATTTTTAGCAGATTTAGAAGAGGATTACACAATTATCAACTGGGATCAACCCGGAACAGGTAAATCCTATGATGCCATCTATCGCTATGATCAGATGACACCTGAACATTACATCCTTGATGCCCATCAACTCACAGATCACTTAAAACAAGCTTATAACCAAGAAAAGATTTACTTAATCGGTGAATCATGGGGAAGTTATCTCGCCATGGAACTCGCATATCAATATCCTGAGGATTACTATGCCGTCATTGGTACGGGTCAGATGGTTGACTTTACACAAACTGAAAAAGACTGTTACCAGTTCACTTTAGATCTTGCACGAGAAAACAATGATGAAGCACTCATCACTCGATTAGAGGAACTCGGCGAACCCCCTTATGATGGAACAGGATTATCCTTAAGGATGAATGCTTATCTTACTCCTATCTATATGTGGATGGGAATGCATCAAGACATCACACATCAAGATTGGGATACGTTTGACATTTTGATCTCTCCAGAATATTCGATTTGGGACAGCGTAGGATTTGTCATGGGGTTACTGAGAACATTTGAAATGATCTATCCCCAACTTTATGAAAGAGATTTAAGAGAAACTCATACAGAATTTAGTATACCTGTGTATATCTTCCAAGGAAAATACGATATGAATGCACCCACGTATTTAGCACAAGATTACATGAATCAAATCCATGCACCTCAAAAGGAAATCGTCATCTTTGAACATTCAGGACATAATCCCTGGATTGATGAATATGAACGTTTTAATGATGAGGTCAGACTTAAGTTTCAGGAGCATCTTTATCATGCGTAAGATGTTTCAAATCATGCTTCTCCTTGGATTGCTTGCCTCTTTATGCTATCTACTTGTCAGTCCAGCACCAAAAATTGATATTTACGATGATGGAGCCATTATACAGGAAGGAGACTCTTATTTTTCAACATCTTATCGTGTGGAAAACACGAAGATTCTCGCAAAAGATTTCTCTGGAACAGATACGATGATTTCGATGGAGGGAGGATATACCATGGATATTCAAATCGATGTGAAATTAGCATCTGGTCAATTAAGAATTGTATGGATCACACCTGATGATCGGGTTCATGAACTCAAAGAGGGTACACATACTTTATCGTTATGTGAAGGGAAACATCGAATTAAAGTGATTGGTAGTCAAGCAGATTTTGAGCTCACATATCAAACAAACATATAATGTGATTCAAGATCGGTCCACTTAAAAAGTTTGGGAATCTTGTGATAGTTACCATTAATAGTAAACATCCATCGCATTGCTAAGGAATCTATAGCAATGCTTTTCTTTTGCTTGCATTTATCGTATAATAATCTTAATATCAAACTACGAGGGGGAACTTTATGAAGAAAATGATTATGCTTTTGCTTATGCTCTTTTTACTGTATGGTTGTGAAACAAAAGATCTAGAATCGATCTATCGAGAGATCCATCCTCAATATGAGGGGTATGCTACCCAGATCACCATCGAGGAAGACGTATCATTTATCGATACCTTGCCTCAAAAGTCGTTTGCAGTCAGTATCCAAAAAATCACGTATCACCCCATGACAAAGACGATTTCGATTACCTATGAGATTTATGATGGTTCCTATCAACAAGCAACCTACATGACCGTAGGTCGTGAAGGGGAATCCATGAATGAAGATGAAACCTATCTTTATACATTGACATCGAATAAAGGAACCTTTACCACATATTTTCATGGAGTTGATTTATCAGAGCCATTTCATATTTTATTTGGAAAATATGATTTAGATGATTTAAATCCTACTTGGGTCATCCAAGCTGTGAAATCCGTGACATTTACTGATAATGTATTGGATGAGAGACAACCGATTGAAATGGATAGTTATTTATTTGATCAATCCACAGACTTCACGAGGGAAGATCCAATTCGTATCGGGTTTGATTACACGATCGATGATCCATCAGAGGGCATCACCCATGTATCCTTTGTTCTTATTGAAGATTCCACTAAGGTTGAAGTTGAGAAACTTGACTATCCAATCGATGATGATATGCGCTTTGATAACCTTATCGAGTTTGAAGACATCATCTTTGACAATGTCGCTCCAGGTGTGAGTTATGATGTGGTCGTTTTAGTGACTGGTAGTGATGGAATAGATTCATTTACCGACATCCCCTTAACCGTCTTTGATCATACAGTGGGATCTTATTTAAATAATGAACATCCCAATTCATGGCATGGCCTATATGCAGCGATTACTGATATCTATGTTGAAGGTGATGAAGTTGTGGTTCATTATATGCTTCACAATGACCATACCATGAAAGATGAGTTTGGACATGAACCCATCATTGATTTAAGTTTTGTCGATGGTCGATATTATACTTTGGTCAACCTTACTGAAATGCAACCTGGGCAAGGATCGTTTCGCATTCTCAAAGAATATTTTAAAGATGGAGCACAAATAAGTATCTATATTCGAGAAGGTTATAAAAACTTAGCTCACTACTCCTTTTATCCCAATAAACTTAGTTTTGCTTTAAATATCTTAAGTTCAAATTCTCTCTCATTCTATTTACTAAATGAGATCGCACCAACAGATCCTATCACCATCGAATTGATCACAAACGAAGACACGATTCTTGAGACATTAACCTTCACTCCACTTTCTGGAGCAAATACGTTAACAACATCCATTAATATGCTTTCATACGCTAACCTTACAGCAAGAATTACCTATCAATCAGAGACTATTCTAGGCACTTTTACACACGAAATGTTCTATACGCTTAGATAATGATATTCTAAAAATCCATAAAGAAAGCTCCCCCTAACCGCTGGCTAGGTGGAGCATTTTTTTTGTTCATCTTCTGGAAAGAGATGAGTGGATTGTGTGAACTTCTCCTTGATATTTGAGTTCACTATAGAAAAATATGTACTGTTTGATGTACAGTAACTATACGTTGAGTCTTTATAAACGAATCATGTCTTTCTTGATACTATATAAGTCCATATGGTTTTTTAGTCTGTTCATCAAATATCGATCGAATGGAATAAATACGATTATAGGATGACCCTCTTCATCTAAATGTGTGAGATTTAAATAGAGTCTTTTGTCATCATAAGACATACTTTCAATGATTTCAAAAGGAACGACCATATATTTCTTACCACTAGCGTATCCAATGGCTTTTTGATTGAGCATATATTGATATTTCTGAGTATTCTTGAAATATCTAGGAAACCCTATGAGAATCATAGGAATCGCAATCAAATTCGCGAGGGTAGTCCCAATAGCTATCCCACTATCCTCACTCCCTAAAGAAAGGCCTATCATCAAACCAACGCCAATGCCAAAAGCAAGCGAAACGAAGACAAAAAGAAACTTTAAAAGAATTAATGTTTTATTGAATCCCCATACTTGAAAGGATTGATTGAATGTTTGATAGTCTTTTTGCGCCTCTTGAAGCGTCTGATCTTCTAAAGTCAATCTTGAATAATGTGTGGTGAGTCTGATGATCAAATCATAAAGTGGGAGTAGGACTTCTCTTTGATCATCAAGCATAAGTGCCATATGCCATCCGTGCTCATCTTGTTTGGTAAAAAGTTTTATGATCTTATCCCAAGTAATTGATTCATTATTCAGGATAAGATGCTCTTTTGTCATATAGAGTTCTTGACCTTCAGCTAAAAGGGTGTCATCCTTTTTAGCAAACCAAGTGATAACCAACTTCTCTTCAGATTTAAGTTGCTTATCAAACCGCTCATCCATGACTTCTTGATAGATCCCTATCATGCGTTTACGACCCAATTTAATAATGATCACTGCCATGATAAATGATGCTATGCCTACGCCAAAAAGGATGATACTGAGTACTTTCAAGTGCTCTTGTGTTTCAAATAAAATGACACCTGAAATGACACCGATCATAAAAGTCAAAAGAAGACCTAAAATTGATCCTACATACCAATTCTTGAATTTTGAAGGTGATAATTTTTTCATAGTTCCCCCGATGCATGGCTGAATAGATTGATTATAACAAAAAAGGTACGATGGGTCAATTGAACCCTCGTACCTTCATTTTTATTCAAACCATTCCCAGACATGCCAGAACTGAAAATCTTTAGCGACGATGACTGCTAAAAAGTATCCGATAATGGCTAAACCAACTGTCAATAAACCACTATACTTAAAGATCTTTTGATACATATCTTTTTGAGGAAACTCACCAATACGAATCGCTTGTTTCACAAGATATTGTTTTGTCATCGATTTTAAGATGCCATAAAACCTAACACTTAAGGAGAACATAAACATCGCTGCTGAGAGTAAAACTAGAATAAATCCAATCTTAGGGACTAGGGGAATCATAGGCATGAAAGCAAGGGAATCAAGGCCAAAGAGGTAATAGATGGCCCCTCCCCAAAAAGCAAGACTTGAAGCACCAAAGGTAATGAGTACACCATAGTTCATGATCAATAAAGGAATAGCTAAAAAAGATATCGCCACGAGATCAAACCAATGTTTTCTACTTCCTTTGGAGTATTCTGAATAATCATCCATAATGGATTCCAAATCTCCTAAAGATAATGCAATGTCTTCTTCTTTTTTACCCAAGGTTAACTGTTCATCAAAATACACCCTATAGTCTTCGATGATATCACTTACTTCACTGACATGTTTTGATTTCAATCCTTTTTCAAGGTGCTCTAAAAATTGTTGTTTTGTCATGTTAGTCCTCCAAAAAATATTTAGTAATCATGATAAATTCTTTCCATTCAATGGATAGCTCATTATATCTCTTGATGCCTTTATCGGTGAGTTTGTAGTACTTTCTTGCCGGTCCTGAACTTTGTTCAGATAAATAGGTCGTGACTAATCCATCGTCTTTGAGTTTCCTTAAAATAGGATAGACAGTCCCCGCTGAAATTTGAATCTTTTGACTGATATGATCTGAAATATCATAACCATACTGATCAGATTTCTTGAGCATTGATAAGACAAAGAGTTCAAGAACACCTTTTTTAAATTGAATATTCATAGATTAACCTCGCTTGGATGATGCGTAAGTTTGCAAATCCCATGAAAGATCAAAAGAATCGCTTTATAAAGTATAAATACGGATAAGAAGTATAAGAGGTAGGTATAACTCGATAATCTGTCACTACTGAAGTAGGTCGTTAAAAGGTCCCCACCTAATAGAATTCGAATGAAGATAAAAGATTGTGGGAACGTGATCAGCTCATTCATGATAGAAACATAGATGACATACATCATGGTAAACACCATGATTCTTCTTTCCTCTTGCTTGGTATAGTTTAAATCTTTAATGATAAGCATACTTCCCAAATATAAAATCGCATGATTGATCAGTGCCATACTTGTTAGATAGAATCCATTATTGAATAAGTAATCATCACCTAAAATCATGAAGGAGATCAAATAGCCAATGCCTGAGATGAATGCCATAAAAGCTGCAAGCAATTGCAACTTCTTGAGCTTAAAGATAATCGTCATGGAAAAGATAAAGTAACTCATTGTAGAAAACTCAAGTGGAATCTTGTGCAGTTGCATAGTTAGACCGAAGATCGTGTATTCCGTGAGTTTATAGAAAAACAAAATAAGTGCAAGGATCATCACTAAGTGATGTCTTTGGTTTTGGCTTAAAGTCACAAAGTAGATGCCTAGGATTAAGATGATTGATGAGATGATGATTCCAAAAATAAACATAGGTCTCTCCTATTTATTGTTCACTACTATATATTGTATAATAGATAAAAAACTTTGTCAACTATAAAAAGAAAACAGATCGAAATCTGTTTTATTTCTGTTATCGTTCTAAAAGAGAACGTTGATTGATTTCTCATCAACAAAGTGTTTATATTTCGTATTGAGTCGATGAACCACTTGATAATCTTGTTCAAACGCATTTTGAACGTACTTCCAAATTTCAATCAAAGAATGATCCTTGATATCAATCATGATATTCAGTTGATCCTGAGTAACCATCCGTTTCTTTATTTCAGGTAAATCCTCTGCTGATTGATAATAGAGATCGATATCCCGATGGTCATCTTCAAGCACTTTATTGATGATGTCTATTTCTAATAGTCTTTCCTTTTTAATGATATATTTCCCCCAGAATGAGTCACTGTAAGCCATTCTTTCAATATAGGTTTTCTTGATGCGATCCATATGTTTGAACTTATGAATAACCTTGAGTCTTTCATAAAATTGATTAAACTGATGTTCAAGCATTGGATGGTCTTTAGGATAGATAACAATGAAATATCCAATCTTGCCCTTTTCAGATGAAAAGGCATGATAAAGATTTCGATATAGTTGGTAGTTATCCATGAATTCACATTCCTCGACAGGATCTCCCTCCATCCATTGATTGATGTTTTGATAAAATTTTTGGAATTTTTCACTTCGAAGTTTATTGCCTGGTTTAACTCGATCAAAACATGATTCAGAATATTTAACTTCACATATGATTTTTTCATCATGTTCCGTTTTCATAAATACATCAACATGTGTATAATCGGAAAACACTTCTTCAAATGATATTGAATTTATATGATCATAGATTTGAAATTTCGCTTTAAGTCCTTCAGTGTTTTCTAGATAAGGTAAAAACAGGTCAAAAGCCATGAGTTGTGAGGATTTTAGATTACCGGGGCTATGGATATCGATATCCTTTCTCATATACTTCTCAAATAATAACCGATTCTCAGGAAGTAGGGATTCAGATACATGATAACTCTTATCGATAATATATGGATGTTTGGCATCTATAACATAATCTGGATAATTAAACTTTAGATAGTTTTCTAGATGTTTTTCAATCATGGAAATGTAGGCTTGGTAGGCTTTTTTCATGAATGATTACCATCCTTATACATTTGAATTATCTGAGTTGCTTCTCTTTTTAAATACTCTCTTAGTTCAATGGGCTCTATGATTTCAATCTTTGATCCTAGCGATAAAATCTTATACCCCACTTCTTGAAGATGTTCAACCTTAATCTGGTATATAGTTTTACCACTTTCTGTTTCTACTTTCGTCATTTGGCCTGAAAATAAAGATTCCATGACATCGATATACTTCGCATCAAGATAAAATTTGATGGAAGTCAATCCAGAATGATAAAACACTCCCGAGTTTTCTTCTATATTCTTTTTTTCACGAATCGCTAGTAACTCATCTTTAATAAATGATTGATTCGATGTTTTAAGCTCATGAATTCTCGATAATCTTAGATAAATGAGTTTATTTTCTTGATCCTCGTAACAGCACACATACGTGATACCATACTTTTCAAAGAAAAAATAAGGATTCACCCATCTTTTTACTACATCTTGTTCTTTCTTAACGTAGTGAATATGGATTTTTTTCGTTTCATCTATCGCTTTCATCAACATCATATAAACTCTTAATTCATGTTTAGAAATACGTGATTTTATATAATGACGAAACTCTTCATGTATATGATATAAACGAGCAAAATCCATCAGTTCTGATAGATTATCTATTGGTAGTTCATTCCAATCGTTAAAGTCAAAAAAACGATTTTCACCTGAGATAAAAAAATCTATTCGATGGCAATCGTTTTGTTTTAATTTATATCCACCATACCGCCCAGTTGTTGATTCAACATAGATACCTGCAAGTTCAAGTTCATCTTTATAACGACGTACTTGTCTAGGGGTTACTTCTAGTTGATTTGCAATTTCCATTATTTGAATTTGATCATGATGACATAAAAGTTGCATCATCCGTATGATATTGGAGATTTTGCTCATGATTTCCACCTCTTTAAGTTCATTATAAACTTAATTGTGGACATAGAAAGGCACAATATGAAATTTTTTTTATTTTTATAAAGCATTCAACAGGACTACATCCATAGCTTGATACAAAACGGGATGATTTTTTGCTAATTGGGTAAAGTTTTCTTCCCATCGATCTCGACTTGTGATGTGCTTATTGTTTGTATGAGATGTATCATTGATGAAGCACAAATAAACAATTCTCACTTTGAATCCTTGACTTAATAGAAAATTTTTCAATGCTATACGATTGGCTAATTGATAATACTTGTGATCGGTATATTGAGGATCCACACCATTTTTAGTAAAGCATTCTTTGATGATTGATACCCCTGATTTACTATGAGATGATGATAAGCTTTCATCTGGATGGGATTTGGCTTCAAAAATCAGGATTTCGTCATCACTTGAAATTGCTAATCCATCCAATGTTGGTGATTTACCTTTTATTGGCCAACCAAAAAGAGAGACATCTAATGGTTTGTGAAATGTCTTTTCAATGTAAGTCTTGAATGCCTTGCTCATAAATGTGTATTCCTTATATTGATTTTCTTCAATTGGAAATAACCATTGTTTAATCGTGATTTTTTGGTGATTACGTGCATTCATTTCGTGAGGTAATGATTTTTCAACAAGTAATTGAATTTGGAGTTTACTTCCTTTTGGCATTAATCAAATCCTCCTCTTCTTTATATTTGGTTATTTGGCTTTATTGTGCAATAAAATCTTTGATATCTTCTCTGTTATAAATGTATAGGATTCATTACCTAAACAATCAAAATAGAGTGCACTCAATAGATGTTTGATATTGTTGACTAACGTACTCTTGGTTAAGTAGTCTTCAGAGACTTCTTCGAGTAAGAAGAGATCAAGCCAAGAAAGAATCTGTTCTTGTGAGAGTTTCTTTTGATCGAGTCCTTTTTTGATAGCAACCACCATGCGTTCGTCTTCATTGGAAATATATAGATAATCATCTATCATCATCTTTTTTGCAATCAAATGAAGCATCACACGTATCTTTTCACTATCAAACCAAGGAATTTGCATGAGTTGTGCAAAGAGATCTGCACTATGGGCAACAGAATGCATCCAACCGATGGATTGTTCATATCCGATCAAGATTTTCTCCTCTTGAAAGTACTTGATAAAGGCTTCATAAAGCACTTGAATATCATCATGACTTATGATGTTATCTCTTCGATGTACATAAACGATGATGACTAATTGTAAGATTGTAAAACTTCTTTTTAGCACGCTATAGGGAAGATGATTCTTTATATCAAAAAAGAGAAATTGATCACTGATGAGTAGATGAAGATAATGCGTTAATCTTTCTTTTGATAGATGCTTATCATGAAAAAGATGTGCTAATATACCATACACTGTTTGATCTCTTATAATGGGATCTTGATCACCAATAAAGGGAAGAATTTCATCGATCAAAGATTCTGCTTGACTAGAATCAATTTGGTACTTATTCTTCTTTATATCCTTTAGAGATTGAAATAAGTATTCATCCATATGTGAACCTCCTTAATAAATCAAACTAAGAAGTCCCAAACTAATCGCTAATCCTAAGACTAAGGAAACAATATTTGCAAGGAATACCACTAATGTACGGACATACCATTTTTTTTCTCTAACGAGTAATGTGAGTAAGAACATCTCTCCAGTGAAGATCAAGAACTCACCAAAGATAAAGACAAAGATGGTTCCATAGGCACTATCTCCCCGGTAAAAACTATACATGGTTCCCAAAGTTAATCCCACTTGCGAAATCACGTTGATAATTGTAAAAACAATATAAGTCGACTTTTTTCTAAATCCAAAAGCAAAGAAAATCAATCCTTCAATCAAGATAGTGACCACTAAACGTATGAACATATCCACATAATAGCTGGATTCATAAAACGGATTTTCACCAAGGCCAAGTATCGATCCAGCATCATAAGTGATCTCATCCGTAAAAGAAACATCACTCAAATCCAACACAATATCAAAATCATACGACTTCATCTCAATGACTTTAGAGATGATGAGTTCATCACTTTCGTTGATGAGAACGATTTTGAAAGTGCGTGGAATATTCAAAAACATCACATATTTTTTATCGGATCCAACATCCCAGTATTCAAAATAATCTACACTCCCATAAAGAGTATTAGAGACATAATTATCTTTGTCTTGAAATGATTTTAAGAATTCTGGATAGGTATTCTGATAATAATAGCGATACATAAAGGCTTCCGCTTGATCGATTTGATCTTGGGTAAGAAGACCCTCTTGATAGATAAAGATGTCTAATGAATACTCTTCTGTTACACCGGTGATAGTTAAAGAAAGATTCGATGGTGGACCTGAGTTTGCCTGAACTGGCAAACTGATGCCTAGCAATCCCATAAAAATTAAAACTAAAATCATTCGATATTTTTTATTCATATTTACCTCTGCTTATTTCAGATGTGTAATGTCTTAAAAAACATATATGGTTGACAATCATAGCATATAACAATCATCATAACACCAAAAATAAAATCACAATCCACCCAATAATGAACATGATGGGGATTAAAAATTGAACATAACGCGTGAATGAATTTTCGAGAATATGATTCATTTTCTTGTTTTTCGTTGAGCCCTTGATGATATAATTCATTCCGATAGATTGAAATTTTTCTTCAAGTCCACAAGCATCTTTTTTTCTTTTTTGTAGGTATATTCTACCCATACGTATGGTATAAATATACCCAAAATTGATAATGATAACAACAATCGCCAAAAATAGAAACAGGGTCTTATTAAAATCAGATGTCATTGCAGGTACCACCATTGCAAGTATGGCACCGTTAGTAATGACACTAAAATTGAACTTAGTCCATGTTAACTGGTCTTCATGCTTATACAAATCAACAGCAATCTGATATTGTAAGAGACCCGCTTCAACAAAGGTTTTGGAGTCTTGATGTTTATATCGAACCATGATGATTCTTTCTAGTTGATCTTTTTCTGTAATTCTTGCTATTTCACAAAAACCCATCTTTTTGTGAAATATAAGGGATGTCACATTCAGTGGTTTAGCGACAATAGCTAAATAGATACTGCAACTCAAAATTTGAAAAAGTTGATGCATTAAGAATGTACCTGTACCTATTGGAGCATCTTGATGAGCACAGATTTGTTTCACGATAAAATCGTCCTCTTGGCCAAGTTTTTTCATGGTATCAGAAGATACTGATGGATCAGCATGTTTGATATAATATCCATAAATGAAACCAATAACCCTGTTATCATCTGTCGCAACATAGATGTATTTGTCATCCTGAAAATAGAATGATTCATATTCATCTCTCGTAAATGATGAGACAAGAAACCCACGATCGGTTTGGTTACCTTTGGTAAGATCATACGATTCTGAAATCGCAAACACCTCATCAATCTGATCTAATTTTAATTCATTAAATTTCATTGAAATCCCCCTCAATTCATTGTTCTAACATAAAACTTACACAGTGATTAATTCTGTCAGAATGATATGTTGTTGTGAAAGCCAATGTACTCTTATATAATAATTATACGCTATAACCGACAATGATTCTTAGAAAATTTTTAAATCTACCCATCTATGAAGCATAGTATAGTAAAAAACTAGAACTTTGACCAGTTCTAGTTTTTATGGTTTGTTTATTTTGATTTTTTTCAAATCGCTACATTTTTACATAATTATCGTGTAAAGGTCACACTTACAACAAAGGTCACACTGGCTGCATTCTTGGTAATCGTTATGTTATAGGTTGAATTCGTTCTGCTGACACGAACAAAACTGTTGACAGTAATCGTGACTCCAAGTCCGCTGGTGATTTCATTTGCCTTAGCAAGGAATGCTGTTTGTTTAACCGTGTTGTTATTCAATGTTGATACAACAACAGAATTTTCTGCAAAGTAAATATTAATAATCGCTTGTGCTGCAGCCACATCGATGATATCTTGAACCGCATTCAATCGATTTTGTAATGCAGTCTTGGATGTTCCATTAGGTAGTGCATTCACTAAGAGTTGTGCAGCATCGAGATCGGTTTGAGAATTGGTTGATTCTGCAAGGATGACAGCATCGGTTGCTGCATCAAGTTGAACGAGTTCGCTTTCTGCCGCGATTAAAATTGCTAAATTTTGAACCAATGCTTTTTGATCAACCGTTAAGGCATCATAAGCAGCTCTTGCTGCTACAATCTCTGCTTCATCTGATAATGCGATCTCTCCTGAAGCAGGAATTGCTAAAATCAAACTATCGACAAAAGCAGCTGCATTAGTGTTAATGATCACCTGAACAGCATCAAGTCTTCCCTGAAGTGCTGTTTTTTCTGCACTTGGTGGTAAAGCAGTCACAAGGATTTGTGCTGCATCAAGATCTGCTTGTAGATTCGATCCTTCAGCAATCACCACTGCTGCTGTCGCTTCTAAAATCATGATCTGATCAAGTAAGCTATCTAAGAGTGCTTTTTCAGGAAGTAATTCCGTTTGAGCTTCAGGTGTAAGTAGATCATAGGCTGCTAATGCTTGTTCTACGATGGTAAGGTCACTTAACTGTACAGTGCCTACCGTTAAGGCAAGAGCCACGGCATGATTGGTTCTAAATTCTAAGACGAGCGCTTCGGTAGGTGTCTGGCTGTTAATCTCAATGAGTAGACTATCAAGAAGTGCTTTTTCAGCCGTTAATTCTGCCTTGACTGCAGGACTTAATAAGGCATAATCAGCAAGTGCAGCTTCAACATCGGGTTTATCAGTTGGAACAACCGTGAGTATCGTTAAGGATAATGCATAGGTATGATCGAGTCTAAACAGATCGACGGCATCAATAATCGCTTGAACGGCATTGATTCTATTTTGTAAGTCTGTCTTTTCAGTACTTGGATCAAGTGAAGACACTAAGATTTGTGCAGCATCGAGATCGGTTTGCTCATAGGTTGTTTCTGCGAGGATGACTGCTTCTGTTGCATTAAAGATCGCTTCTAAAGTAAGGATTTCTTGCCACAAACTATCAAGAAGTGCTTTTTCAGAGAGTAATGCATTTTGTGCATCAAGACTTAATAGATCATACGAAGCTAAGGCTAACGCTACAGTGTCTTGATCGTCTAATGTGACATTAAGGACAGTTAAAGCGAGTGCACCTGCATAAATGGTTCTAAAACTTTCTGCTTCAAGGGCACTAGAAACGACATGCTCATAAATACGAACATCATCTAAGTTGAGGTAATCTGTGGTAGTACTGATGATCGGGACAAAGCGGATGTTTAATGCTTCAGTGATGTTGACATTGATTTCTGAGTATGTCAACGGATTACCCGAGATGACATCAATGATAACATCAACGCCACCATTTTGCAGGGTGACCCAAACGCCTGGATTCGATCCAAGTTCGTATTCAACTCTAAAGGCGAAGCTTGTACCACTATTAAAGTTTAAGGCACCATGATAAAGCGTAATCTTATCGATACCATTGATAAATAGATCTCTTGATTCGAAATATGCACCTGTTCTAAGGGCAAGCGATCTGGTATCACGCCATACGTCATAAGCTGGGTCATTGGAAATAAAGACATCATTTCCGTACCAGGTTCTACCATCGATATCCACTGTACCCGTGAGACCTTGATCATATGGATACGCTTCAAAATCAAGATATACGCTATTTTCAAAGGCAATAATGGCTTCAAATAGATCAAGAAGGATATCTCTTTCAGGAATCAAGAGGGTCTGTGCATCCTCGCTTAACGTACCATACATAGCAAGTGCAGCTTCAATCGCTGTCTTATCCGTGATGTCAACCGTTTCAACAGTTAAGGCTAATAGAGCTTCATAATCGAGTCTAAAGAGTAGAACTGAATCAATCGTATCTTGAACATCATCAAGTCTTGCTTGTAGTAATGTTTTTTCTGTACCAGCAGGAAGTAAATTGATCAGGACTTGTGCTGCACTGACATCCACTGGATCAAAGGTTGTTTCAGCAAGCACGACCGCTTCTGTCGCTTCCTGAACCATGATTTCATAAAGCAGACTATCAAGAAGTGCTTTTTCAGAAAGCAACTCTGCTTGTGCTGCAGGTGTTAAGACATCATACGCATCAAGCGCTTGTTGGACGATGAGCTTATCAGTTATCTCTACCGTACCTACGGTTAAAGCAAGGGCTGCAGCATTATTGGTTCTAAATTCTAAGACCAGGGTTTCTGTGGGTACTTGACTGTTGATTTCAGCAAGTAAACTATCAAGAAGTGCTTTTTCAGAAGAGAGTTCTGCTTGTGCACCTGCACTTAAGAGGTAATACGCATAAAGAGCAGCTTCTACATCGGGTTTATCCGTAAGTTGGACAGTACCTACTGTCAATGTTAAGACTGCTGCATGATCGAATCTAAAGAGTTCAACCGCATCAATGATGGCTTGAACCGCATTGATTCTGTTTTGAAGGGCTGTCTTTTCTGGACTATCTGGCAGGAGAGAAACTAATGTTTGTGCAGCATCCAGATCAAGTTGATTATTGGTCATTTCAGCCAGTACTACAGCATTGGTTGCTGCTTCTACATCTTCTTGATACTCGATTTCGATGATTAGGGTATCTAGGAGTGCTTTTTCTGGAGCAAGCGTGGTTTGAGCATCAAGGCTTAATAAGTCATAGGCAGCAAGCGCAGATAAGACGATTGTCTTATCAGAGATGGTCACTGATTCTTCCGTTAATGCTAAAGCAGCAGCATAGACCGCACGATAGGTTTCGACTTCTAAACTGCTTGAAACAACATGTTCAAAGACGGTGATATCATCTAAGTTGATATAATCCGTGGTATTACCAATGACAGGGGTAAAGCGGATATTTAAAGCTTCTAGGATATTGACATTGATCTCAGTGAAGGTCATCGGAGTACCCGAAATAACATCAATGATTAAATCAACACCACCATCCTGTAAGGTTAACCAAGTACCTGGATTCGATCCGAGTTCATATTCTACCTTGAAGGCGAAGCTTGTTCCATTATTATAGTTTAATGCACCATGATATAACGTAATCGTATCAATACCATTGATGAAGAGATCTCTTGATTCAAAGTAAGCACCTGTTTTAAGTGCGAGTGAACGGGTATCACGCCATACATCATAGACTGGATCATTCGAGATATAGACACCACTTCCATACCAAGTTCTTCCATCAATGTCTACAGTGCCTGTTAACCCTTGATCATAAGGATACGCTTCAAAGTCTAAGAAGACACTATTTTCTAAAGCAATGATTCTAGTAAGCAAGGATAAAAGAAGGTCACGTTCTGGGATAAGTTCAGCTTTCGCTTCATCACTTAAAAGACCATAGGCATTGAGTGCATCTTCGACAGCGTCTCTATTTAAAACTGTAACGGTTTCTGTGGTTAAGGCTAAAACTGCTGCATAGTCACTTCGGTAGGTTGCAACCACCAAGGCTGTATCTTCAAAATCCCACATGCCGATATTGACATCAAAGTTACCATCAGATGAGTTCCCTTGAACTGAAGATGCCCAAAAAGCGAAGGTAAGACCAAAATTGCTAATCACTAGAATTAGCAGCAATACTGAAACGATGAACTTTTTGTTGTTCATGTTTTTCATTAAGTGTCGTCCCCTCATCATATATATGATGCATTATCATTATAACATATTACAGTTTCATGTCAAAAAATGAGCTAATTACACTTAAATGTGTGATAAATGACATAAAAAAGGGTTGATTTTTAATAGCCCTTTTTTATGTATTCTTTAATTCGCTTATCTTTATATTTAAACTTATGGAATATGTAAATTCTTTTATCGAAAATGTTTTTCTTCAGTATGTAATGAGATTTTTTTATAAAATAGTCCTATCTCAATGATGCTTATGAATTTGAATTAACTAGGTGATTAATTATTACAATTCCTCTTTTTGAGGTAATTATATAATCCACTAACGATGATTATCATTAATAGAGTAAGCCACCAATTCCATATAAAGCTAATGATAATCGTATACAATATCATCAAACTGGTTGCATCCTTCAAAGATTTATTGCGATGGTTTTTCTGGTAAAAAGTAATATAAACCACTGCACCAACATAAACGATGAAACCAATTAGCCAGATATACCCAATATTTAAATCATTATCGCCAAAATAAACATATGCTAAATCAGGATCATCGATGAATGGATTTCTGTTGCCTTGTAGGGTATCGTTAGCAATCCTATCATTTCGAGCAATTTCAAAATCATCCACTGGATCTACTTCGTGCCAAACAAGCAAAAGATTTTCATCAACGATGACATCTTCTATCTTAAGTGTCTTTTCATAGACAACATACATATACATGATGATTCTAGCAACATCTCCACAATCGTCTTCTCCTGGATAGAAGGTGATGTTTTCTGGAGCGATCAATCCATATGATCCTCCATCTAGTTTATTTGCAAAGGGATAATTCGCTCTTGAAAGATTGACACTCGGATTGCTTGCTCGAATATTGTGAAGATCCACTTTTTGTTTGGTACTCTTCAATTTTGATTCTGGCCATATGTGTTCCCTATTATAAGTTGTCCCCGAATCCCATGTCTTATCGACTCTTTCATTAGTGTAGATAAGTTTTAACTTGCTTTGGCTACCAATAGCAAGATCAGTGGTCGCAAGTGCTTGTCTAGTTTGATCCTCAGAAAGATAGATTCCTTGGTCATAAGATTCAGTTTTATTGCATGCAAATGAAGTGAATAATAATCCAAAGATGATTATTAATGATAAAATTCTCTTTATAATTAAACGCATACTATAAGACCTCACGATCAAGGGTTTAAATCATGATAAAAGATGATTCCACAATAATGAAATCGATTAAGGAAATTTTAAAGGTGAGAAACTATTCTTTAATGACATCAACAATCTTAGTGAATTTGTTTTTTACATCTTTAATGCTTTTGTTAATCTCTTGGTTGAGTTTAAATGCAGGATTTTCCAAGAAGATGAGAATTACACCAAAATGAGGTGTGGCAACTGCGTTGACAAATTCCCAACCTATCTTACCATTTTCACTGATGACCTCTTCAATCTTCTTCGCACGCTTTGTAATACTGTAAATACCTTTAATCACTTCTGTTTTGTACATGGAACATTTCCTCCCTATGTTATATATTAATCAGTATGGATATAACTTTAAAATGGGCTCAAAGGTAAAGTATGGATTTCCTATGATAGTATTTGATTAAAATGGTTATATGCACAACCGTTATGGTTTCTTAGATGAATTATAACACGATTTTTTATTTATATTAAACCATGCTTTTTACTTTTGCTAGTCTAATACGTGTATTATTCATGAAAATATTCAAGTATCGATAAATTAGATATAAAAAGTAAATGGTTCATAAAAATAGCCCATTAGTTCACTAATGGGTATTCATTTAGGTACCGAAAAATTTGACTGAAATAAGAAATTTTCAGTCAATATATAGTTTTAGAATTTAGACTAAAATTTGTGATAAAGATAAATCATATGTTAGACAGGATTTTCAAGTAAATTGATATTCCTTAACTTCAACATCCATAAAAACATTCCAAACGTTAAAAGGCTATCGAAAGCTATCCCTGCAGCAAACATTAACGCAATTAGCATCAATGTTGGTTGATAGATATCCAAAATGTATAAGATAAATAATACACCATAAAAAACTGTATTAATGATGACTGATTGAAAGAGCATGTATTTTGTTTTACCAATGCCATAAAAGATGCTATCAATTGCGTTATTGAAAGCAAATAAAACATAGAAACCAACACTGATGATGGCGATATTATAGATATCTTGATAATTGGATAATTGAAGTACATCTCTCAAAAAAGGTCTCCATAAAGGAATAGATATAAACCAGATGATGACAATCAACATCGTGATAGCAAAATAACCTAAGGTTTTATCTCTAATCGCATTCTGATCCTCACCACAATCACGTTTGACCAACTCACCAAGTTGTAAAACAGGAAGCAGTAACCATCCCCAAATGAAATTATTAGCTACCCAAAATGTTCCTTGCTCACCGACAACATTAATCATTCGAATGATCATAAACATGAAAGCCATGTTTCTAACAAAACTTTCTATACCAGAAATCCCACCTATTCTACCAAGATCTTTAATCCATAAAAATGAAAGTTTTGTTTTCGAAAATACATGAATATCTTCTCTTCTTAAAATAAAATACACGAGAACTAATAATATCGCATTAACAATTATGTTCGTCCATGCGATTCCGTTGACTCCTAACTGAAGAGAAACATTTAGGGTGGAAACAAAGAAAATATCAAATATCACTGATAGAATCATTTGAAGTAGCAAAACAAAATAGAGATATTTTTCCTTGTTAATGACAACTAAAACTACTATAGAAAACTTGACTAAAGTCATGAATACTGCTGCAACAGTTTCTAATCGAATGTAACTTGCAGTTTCAGAAATCAAGGTAAGATCTTGTGCCATAAATCGTATCAAGGGAACTGCAAAAACCATGATGATTAGTGACAATAATGCATATACTGAGCCTGTAAATAACAATCCCGTTTTGACCTTGTTTTCTAATTCACTTTTGTTCCTAATTGCCATTCCGATAAAATAAAACAATGGTAATATGATGGCTTCTTGAAGTATTTCATATAATAGATTAACCCAGGATAGCTGACTAGCGATGTTAAATCCCCAATCACCTGGTAATTGACCTAAAAGAAATATTCTTACTGTTGTATATATGGTTGGGATTAATCCCATAAGTAATAATGCATAAAACAGTTTCAAGTTAACTCTTTTCACTGATCGAATAATCTTTTTAAGCATATATTTTCTCCATAAATGGTTATTTTTGATTAGCACTCTATAAATATGTAAATATCCATAAAGTGCAAAGTTGAACAACTTTAATACCAGAAACGGTATTAGCCTTGATTAAGGCTATAATCACCAGTGCTAATCTTCATCGTCGTTTTGATACTTTTCATTATTTGGATTTAATTGATCTGCATGATTATCCAAATTTGCTTGATATGCATCATTATTGGGATTGTTTTTGTTAGCATAGTCATCGCGTTGTTCTTGTGTATGAGTATGTCCACTCACTCCACCGCCTTTAGGCATGATAATTCCTCCTTTCCTTTGACAAATAAAACCATTCTCACTAAGTATAGTGAAAATGGCTTCTGTTATAATTATTTATGCAAGTGTTTACAGCCATCTTCACTATAACCATTTTTATGGTTTACGACAAGTATTTTAAGTAAAGTCGCAGGGTTGTAAGTCCTTAAATAGTGAAATTTCCTTATTTAATCAGCCACATTATATTCCCAACTGTGTGATAGGTCAATGGGTAATGAGTTATTAATTCTATTTATTCACCATGTTTCTCGTGTAATGCTTATGATGCCAAACGTGCAATGAAATGCTATGGGGATATATGAATGCAACAAAATACAAGAAAAAGACCCACTAGAGGACTAATGGGTAATATTGGGGAAGTTCTTGGTGTTGTAAAGAAAAGTGTGGAACAATTCAATGAGCATTAGCTCAAATCTAAACTCTAATGGCGTTTCAACTACTAAAAAAATTATCACTTACACCTATGTGGATTCTTATTATCTGTATCTCCAGTTTGAAGCTAATTCCGTATTTCAAATTTTTTATCGCACATTTTTAAGTGAATGTTGTTGTATTTTATCCTAGGTATAGTATAATATTATTGAACTAACTTGTGCAGGGTTAAAGCTGGGTTACCGAATGGTAGTAGGCGAAAGCCAAGAATTCCTTTGCTCCTAGGGTTAGTTCTTTTTTTATTTTATAGCCTCTTTTATCTTCTTGAAAATATCAGGATCATTACAAATATCGTCAATAATTTTCTGAGTTAACTCATATGAATATGTGTACGACCAACGATCTCCCAATTTATGCTTATAAGCAAATTCGGAGATTTCTTTTATTTTGAAATGCTTGCTATAAAGACCAAACGTAAATGTAGTAAAATGCGTTTTAGCGCCCTCACTTACCGGGGTAATCTGTATGTCTTGTTTCATGAGTTCTGCATTCACTAAATCAAGCACTTGTTTATTCGATAATGGGTGTGATATACCTGAGTCAATTGGTTTGTGAACTATTTTGAGTTGAGCGTCTTTTGGAGATGTTTTAGTTACTTTAAAATCAGCATCGCTTGCATTCTTAACTTGTTTAACTGCTATTTGATAAGTAATCGCCATTGTTTGAGGTACTATATCATTGTGGCTAGTCTCAACCAATATATGCTCAATGTACTTCTTAGTTGCTTCATACTTAGCTTTGATTTCTTTGTTATATTTGTGAATGATTTGTATCGAGTCTTGGGGAGATGGCAAAAACATAGTAATATAGTTTGTTGGTAATTTGTCATTGATGCTTATATCAAAGTATTGATGTAGTTTATTGCTGAAGTTCATAACGCAAGCCATAAAAATATCATTAAACATGATTGCATATTCTGGAACAATCAAGTGGTTTGCCATGTTTCTTAGACCAACAACTGCTTCTAAATTTATACGGATAGGATCTTTTGAGTTCGTCATAATCTTCTTAATCGCATCAGTTAATGATATTGTTCTATTGATATTCTTTTTATTGTAGTGTATCGGCATTTCATTTTTCATCATGTATGCTTTTAACATCAATTCCCAAGCATTACAAATGAAGAAAGTGAATCCTTCAACTTTATATTTAATCGTTGGTTTGTTATAGATCTCAATCGCTAAAAGAAAAGCCTCTTGGCTTTTTTCTAGCATAACTTCTATTAATTTCTCGTTTTCTTTTTTTACAGTCATATACCCCACCCCATACCTTATCTCTATTTATAATTATACTTTATTTTACCGAAATTGTTAAATTATGTCTGACTTAGTAAAACCTTTTCAATATTCCTATCTAATGTTTTGTAAACTTAAATATCACTAGTCTAAATCATTCATCTTAAACAATGCATTTTCACTATTTTTCCTTTTTTTGTGAATTTGCATGAAATTGATAAATAAAAAAACACTCTCACGCGCGTGTAGGGGGTGAAAGTGTTTGTCCTCAAAAAGTGTATTATTTGGCTTAATTGTGCAATTTGATTAAAATCTCGTTTTCAAAATCACGATTTTCAAAAACCAGTGCCACGTATTATGGATGTGTGGCTTGCGGTCGTGAAAGTTTAGTAAATAGAATTTGACCGGGGGGGTATCAAAGATTAATTAATCGGCTTATGACTCTCTTCATAAAGTTCTCTAATCTCTATGGGTGTATGACCATTGTTTTCATACATTCTGGTGTTGTTATGAAGAATCATAGTTAGTCCAACAAAGAGGTTTAATTGAACTTCATCTTTTAACTGATAACCTCTTTTGTTTATATAACCCATATAATCAGAAGGTTTACCACCCATGATGATACGATCATGTATTTCTAGTACATCATAGCGAATATCTTCTGGTCTTCTGATAACAACCAAATTATTCGCTTTAATGAACTTCTCTAGGTCTAAGAGAGGTTTCATTGGTTCGACGTATTCATCATCTTCGTATTTAAGAAACTCTTCCTTAGATGGCAAATATCGAGGTTTATTCGACTGTGCTAAAAGCAAGTCCTTAGCGACACTAATAGCTTTACTATCACTTAAGTAGAAATAACCATTAGCAAGTATCTCTTGTTTAAAGGATAAGTCAATCTCATCAATGCTTGATAAAAGTTCAAGTAAAGGGACCGTTTCTTCTTTGGATAAGGATTCTTTTTCATAGTGATTAAAGACTGAAATGAAGTCTTCTAGTTTAATTACACCATAAAGATTGATAGCTGCAAAAGCATATCTTTTCATAAGGATTAATCGATTTGGTTTTTGATTGGTTGGTTTACTTGCCATTTGACATCCTCTTCTTTCTAAGTTCGATAAAAATATAGATAGCATTTGGTATTAACATACTAAGTATAAAGATAATAATCACTACAACTTCATAGCTCATAGTGGTCCTCTTTCTATTGCCGTTCACTGTGATATTTGCTATGTGAACGACATAACGCTTTTTTGTCCTACAAAGGGTATATAAAAGGTAGTCTGTGTACCTCAAAAGGTATGTTGGTGTTGGCGTTCACATCCATTATCGGACATTCAAATAAACAATAAAAATCTATTCATCATTTTCATTTGTTATTGAAGCTTGAGGTTCTATATCAATAGCAATAGATTTCTCTTCTACAAGATTCTTCGCTTTATCGAATTGAACGCTTAAATTTTTCGATGTAATGTCAATGTCTTTAACATCATCTACTAAATTTTCAACTCTTTTTCTATGAATTTCCCATCTTTTTGAAAACAAATTGAATTGTTTCCCAAGTTCATCTATCAGATTAAGGATTTCATCAGCATTGTTTCTCAAGTGATAGTCCTTAAGTATAAATTGCAATATTTGAATAATGGTAACAATCAAACTTGGAGAAGCTATAATAATTTTTTGCTTTCGTGATTCCTCTACTATATCAGGAAATTCTTTAAATATATCAATAAAAACAGCCTCTGCAGGAACAAACATAATAGCATAGGGAGCTGTTTTGCCATCAATTATATATTTTGTCACCTCTTTAATTCTTCCTTTAACATCAATTCGAAATTTCTTTTTGACTTCGTTTTTTTCTTCAATGCTAATGTTTTCATCAAGTAGTGGAAGATAATTGACATACGGGAATTTAGCATCAATAGAAAGTGGTAAAATACCAT
The DNA here is from genome assembly GCA_003599395.1 of Ignavibacteriales bacterium. Lineage (GTDB taxonomy): Bacteria > Bacteroidota > Ignavibacteria > Ignavibacteriales > Melioribacteraceae > SURF-28. Next base: position 24,318 of record QZJX01000100.1, read on the forward strand.
GATCTGTTGAAATATTAAAAAGGAAGTCTACAATAACATTCTTCTTTTCACCCAATTCATCTTTCAACTGCTTAACACTGAACTCTTTTGTAAAATCAACTTGTTTCCTATAAAAATAACTGTTTGACGGTTCACCAAAAATTGAAGTCAAAATTTGCTCTAATACATCTTCGCCAAAATTACCTCTAGATTTTTGATTACTCAGTATGTTGTTGAACTTATTGATTTCTTTACGAAGTTCTTCTATTTGTCTTGTTGAGGCTTCAATTGCTGCTGTTTTTTCTATAAATTCATGTATTGCTTTTTCGTTTTTTTCAAATCCTTGTTCGAGTGATTTTTGAACTTGATCCTTAAGTGTCTGGATTTGGCTTGTTATTTTTTCTTGTGTTTTTTCGTTTTGCTGATTTACATTTGTGTTATTCTTCAAATTAGTCTCATTTATTTCGGATAGAATCTTTGATTTCAATTCATTAACATCTTTTGTCGTCTGGGCGATTAAATCTTTAATGTTAGTCGAATTTTGCTGTTTAACATCCGATGATTCTTTGATAAAGTTCGACTGCAAATCTGTCAATTTAGTTTTTGTGTCTTCAAGAAACTTATATAAATCTGTTTGATTTAGTTTTTGTGCCTCATGCATTCCTTTCGTAATAGAATCTTTTAATACTTGAATCTCGTTATTTTGTTCCTTAATACTATCTTTAAAATCCTTTAATGATTTAATTCTACTTTCCTCAAACAGTCCTCTTACATCGTCTTTGAATGAGTTTTTTTGAGAATCCTTCTTCTTATCTAACATCAATAAAACTAATAACACCACCATAATAACTAATAAAACTATTGCAATTATTAACAAAATATCTGTCATGAATGAGCCTCCTTCAAAAGTATATTTTAAGAAAATTTATTTGATGAAATATGAGTTTTCAAACGAATGAGCAAAACTTAGTTATTTCGAATCTTTCCTAATTCTCTCGAATACTAAAGGTAATAATTTATCCATCACAACTTTCTTGAAGTCATCATCCTGACCGAGTTTTTCAAAGAAGTTGTTATTCTCTTCAATTCTATCAATAAGCATATTGTCAAAATAGTCTTTATATATAAGTTCGAAAGATTTAATATCATTGTTTTTACCAAATGATTTTAACTCATGGTTCTTAGTCAAATCTTCAACAAACTGCAATAGTACTTTATCCATTTCACTAAAATGTGTGCCAAATGCAAGATTGATGTCATCAAGAATTCTTGAAAGTTTATCTTTCTTTTTTTCTTTACCCAAAATTCCACCTTGAATTGGTACAACACCGCCCTGGTTTTCTTCCAGATGAATTGATCCACTAAAAATCTGCTCGTTCTTGTAATATTCCAAGATGAGTTTATCATCAAGTATAATTTTGTTATTATCTCTAGGTAAGATCATTCGCAAAAACTTGAGGTAATTATAGTATTCATGAAGTTTTTTATCGAGTAATCTTTCAACATTGGTAATAAATGAATATACTCTTAGAAAGGATGATACGCCACTCTTGAACTCACTCTTCTTAATATCATCAAGTAAATTGTATCTGTCGATTGCTGGTCTAAGGAAATTAGAGAATTTAGAAGCGTTTTTTTCTTCACGACTAAAGTAGATTGTATTAAAACCTACAATCTCTTCTGTGCGGTATATTTGCATATTATCTAGTTGATTCTTGATGTCATACATAACATTTGGATTCGTTTCATTCTCAAGAATCGTCGCTTCATAATATGGTTGGAAAGACTTTTTGATTTCATCAACATGATTAACAAAATCCAGAATAAATGTATCTTCTTTGCCTTTAACAATTCTATTAAGACGTGATAGTGTCTGAACAGCTTTAACTCCAGTCAGTCTTTTATCGACAAACATTGTATGAAGTAGGGGTTCATCAAATCCAGTTTGATACTTTTCAGCAACAATTAAGCAATTGAAATTTCTTTCGAATTCTCTAGGTAGTTGAGTTTCACTGATCACTCTTCCTTCTTTAGTTTTGTTAATGCCTTGCTCTGTATATTCAGTTCCTTGATCTTCAACCACCCCTGAAAAAGCAACTAAAATATCTAATCCAGTCATTTGCTTTTCTGATATTTGCTTTGCAAATTCATAATAATATCGAACTGCAGACAATCTGGATGATGTAACTACCATAGCTTTGGCTTTTCCACCAATCTTATTCTTAGTTATATGGCTAAAGTGATCTAGCATAATCGCTGTTTTTTGGGATATATTATATGGATGTAGTGATTGATATTTTAAAACTTCTTTTGCTGCACTTTTGATTTCCATTTCAGGGTCATCTGCTACAGATTTAGCAATTTTAAAGTATGTTTCATATGCCATATAGTTTTTTAAAACATCGAGAATAAATCCTTCTTCAATTGCTTGCTTCATTGAATAGACATGAAATGGACGATATTTCCTCTTTCCATCTTCTTCATAAGGCACTCCAAACAATTGTAGTGTTTTATTCTTTGGGGTTGCTGTGAAAGCAAAAAATGAAAGGTTATTATGACTTCCTTGAGATAAGATTTCCAGTGTTTCCAAATCATCTTTTAGTTTTTCTTCTTCAATTTCTTGAAGCTCTGCATAATACTTCAAGGTTTCTTCAATGTTTGCTAAACCTTGTTTAAGTGCTTTTGCAGTTTCTCCAGTTTGACTTTGATGAGCTTCATCGACAATAACAGCAAAATTTCTATTGTTTTGAACGATATCCTGATAGATGTTTGGAAATTTTTGAATTGTAGTGATGATGATTTGTTTGCCATCGTTAATTGCTTTTAATAGGTCTTTAGATGTTTTACCTTTATCAATCTTAACAACAACTCCAGGAGTGTGGTCAAACTGATATATTGTACTTTGTAGTTGTGAATCTAATACTTTTCTATCTGTAACAACGATTATTGTGTTAAAGACTTTTTGGTCATTCTTATGTAAGGTTGATAGACGATGAGCTAACCAGGCAATCGAATTGGATTTTCCACTTCCTGCTGAATGTTCTATGAGGTAATTCTTTCCACTTCCGTTTTCTGAAACATCATCTATAATTTTCGAAACAACATCAAGTTGATGATATCTTGGAAAGATAATATATTCCTTCTCAACTTCCCCCGTTTCTTCGTTAATATCTTGTTGGTAATGAACGAAGCGATTGAGAATGTTTAACAAATTGTCTTTAGTCAAGACATGATTCCACAAGTATGATGTGTCATAATCATTAGTGTTAATTGGGTTTCCTGAGCCACCTACATTGCCTGCCCCATTACTTCCTTGGTTAAAGGGGAGAAAACGAGTCGCTTCGTCCTCTAGTCTCGTTGTCATGTAAGCGTTAGTCGTATCTACTGCAAAATGAACTAAGGTTCTTCGTTTAAACTCAAAGATTGGTTCTCTTGAATCTCTATCTGTTTTATACTGGGTAATGGCATTCTCATAATTTTGACCAGTATATTCATTTTTGAATTCAATCGTTACTAATGGGAGACCATTGACGAATAAAACTGTGTCTAACGATAAATCTTTATTAAGATTTGAATAATGAAGTTGTCTTGCAACATAAAAAGTATTGGCATCATATTGGTAAGTAAGTTCAGCGTTCATTGAGGTATTAGGCGTAAATCTAATAAGTCTAAACTCAACTCCTCGATCAGTAATCCCTTTTCTTAATACATCTATGATTCCTCTGCGTTTAATTTCTTGAATAGTTCTATCAATAAGGGCTTTTTCTGATGTTGAAGGATAGTTGTTCGTATGTGCCTTCCAAGCTTTTGGTTGAGAAGTTTTGACATATTCAATAAGGACACTTTCTATAAGGGCACTTTGTGGATTGAAATCTATTAGTTTTGAGGAGGGTTGAGAATGAATGGTGTATTTATCTCTTACTGAAATGTATCCTTCTGAAACGAGAGACTTTTCACAAACTTCTTCTATTCGAATTTCGTGATGTTTATTCATTGGTTACTACCTCCTGTATTTTAAGAATCTCATTTACTGAAATATTATGTTCATATGTAACGATGTATTTATATTTGTTGCCTTCAACATCATAAATATAAAGTAATGCTTCATGGCTCGATTCTGTGTAAGACTCAGCAAAAATCAATACTTCTGTAATTTTCCCTTTTTCTACAACTGATACCGATTCTGGTAAATAGTCAACATCATCTATAACCAATCTATCAATGATAAACTCCGATTTATCAGAATTTTTAAACGCTCCAATAATTTGATGATCCCCAGTTCTTTTCTCAATATTTGGTACAAACCAAACTTGAATAGTAGAATTATTCATATGGTTCACATTTGAATATTTGATAGGATAGAACAAAGGTTTTATTTGATTTATATGATTTAGTCTAATTGATTTATTGTTTTCTTTGATTGTCCATGCAATACCAATCAAAGTTATCATCCCACCGTACACAGCGCTTATGATAGTTAGTACAATCATCTGTATTTTTTCGTCGGGAATCATGTATATTAAGTAAATTGTGATTCCTATTCCAACAATAAAATCTTGAAGTAAGAATACTTTGTTTCTTTTTTTGTCTGATAGAAAACTAAATGTTAGATTATAGAAAACCATTAGCATCGCTAATCCACCAAAAATGAATATCGAAGAAACCCATTCTTTTACGCTTGAAATGAATAGCAAATCAATTATCCACCAATAAATGATTATCTTGCTTAAGTTTGAATAACCTATCTTTAATTGCTCATTAGTAGGTTTCATAGTTTTATTGCTAAAAACCATGAGGTTAATAGCTGTATTTGGAATTCCAATTCCAACCAGTATAAAAATAGCCCAATACCAATCGTAATTAGTGTCATAATAATTAATTACTAACGCACTTGTCATAAGTATTATGATTAATAGAAAACTACGATCACCAATAAAACTAATCAGATTTGCATTTTCATTTCTATCTTTTCTAAAAATACTGTGTATTATCATGAATGCTGTAGACAAATACCAGGCAATTTGTGCAAACAAGTGGTTTATTGAATTATTCAAAAAAGGAAAAGCAACAAAAACACCAAAAGCAGTTAAGCCAATGATAGAATAGATAATTCGACCTATTTTGCTTAAAACTTGTCTTATTGTCATTTATACCTCTTTCTTACCTGTTACATATTCATAAATTAACGACTTTTTATATTCATTAAGTTTTTCGATTTTCGCTTGAATTGTTTTCTCGATTTTTTTAAACTTTTCTTCTTTGTTTTTTATAAATTTGCATATTCTTATTTGTTCATTTACTGGAGGTAATGGAAGTTGCATGTTTGCGTATTTACTTGCACCAATATTTTGAATTGTTGCTTGTATGAAAATATTTCTTGTCCACTCCAAATACGAATTACTAAGTGTGAAATAGTATAAATATTCAGGAATTAATAAACTGTAATCCACTGAGGCTTTGATTAAATAGCCAGCAAACACAGATTGCCCATATTCATCTTTAAATATGAAACTTTTTCCTACTGTAGCTCCTGATCTAGCAAACAAAACATCACCATTTTTAAGATAATAACCAGATGCTTGATCTAGAGTTAGTGAAAGCTTGTTATCATGACTAAGCTCATTATCGCTTGTTATATCAGTTATTCTTATGTATCTGGGTAAATTTTCATCGTATGAAACCCCACTAGAATTAGCCCCATATTGAAGTTTCGATTCTAGACAGGCTTTAAGTTTTCTTACAGTCCAATGTGATGGAATTTGGCCAAACCAATCAATTTTTGTATCTATTAGCGGAACATAATTATCTAATCCTTTAGTAACAATGTCGGTTAGTAATACCCTTCTATATTCGAATATTACATCTAGTTGTCTTTCCTGAATTGTAATAAGCTTATCTATTCTTTTAACTTTATCATTTAAAACTGATATGATTTTATGTTGTTTAGATGAAGGTGGGACTGGGAGTGGAAATAAATTTAGATTAGACATTGGGATTCTCATTCTAATGTCTAGAATCCCATTGCCATACCCATGTGATTTGCTTTGCAACTCTTTGGTTTGAAATAACTGAGCATAGTATTCGATTGAGTCATTATCATTTCTTTTATATAACATGTAATACACTGGTGATACTACACCGATGTATTTAGACAATCCCACTGATCCTATATATAGATTCATGCTGTTTATAACGATGTCATTTTCTTTAACAATTTTATATCCTGAAATATCCTCTTTAGCCCTATTACCTATATCACCCTTATCTGCATATGGAATCACTCCTCTGTTATTTGTTAAGGATAAGATATCTTTAACTTTTACAGGATTGTTTATTTCATTTCGCTCGCATAAAACATGCTTCAGGGGATGGACTTCCCAATCAATAGGGATTTTGCCAATCCAATCTACTCCACTTTCTCTCATATTTCTATTCATTACCAAAAAGCTCCTTCATCAAGAATTCTTCTTCCTGTTCAAGTTCCTTAATTTCAGCATATATTTCTGAGCTATCTCTTGGTTGAGTAAATTTGTAAAAATGTCTTGTGAATGGGATGTCATATCCAATTATATCCTTTGAGTGATCTATCACTGCATCTGGAGTGTATACTAGTATCTCGTTTTTTATGTACTCATCAAAATCTCTACTTAATGGGATGTTTTCTGTGTCTGTCTTTTCTTTATCAATTTCTGTTAATCCTTTTTTATTTCTGACAATTTGGCCTTTTTCGTTCCTCAAAGGTTGATTAATTGTTGTCTTGATATATCCAAAGTCAATATTATTAAATATTTTTGATATTTCAGATGTCTTAAACTCAGCAAAAACTTTCGTTATTGCATTAATCTGATCTGGATCAGATATTTCTACACGTTTATTACCTAAATTTTTTCTCAGTTTTTCATAGAAGTTTGAAGCGTCTATCAATTGAACTTTCCCTTTTTTGATAAGAGGTTTTTTATTCGATAAAACCCATATATATACAGTGATACCAGTGTTGTAAAATATATCGTTAGGAAGTTGTACTATAGCTTCTATTAGATCATTTTCAAATAAATATCTTCTAAGATTAGAAACAGCACTACCAGCATCACCAGAGAATAGAGGTGAACCATTATGAATAATTGCAACTCTAGATCCACCATCCTTTATATCTTTCATTTTCGAAATTGCAGTTGCTAAAAATAAGGTTTGGCTATCGCTAACATCTGGGAATTTGTCACCTTTTCCAGTGTTATATGCATTATAAATACCAAATCTTCCTGCAAAACCATCTTTGTACTCTTCTATAACAGCGTCTTTTTCTTTCTTCCATTCTCTACCAAATGGTGGATTAGATATTATATAGTCGAATGATGAACCTTTAAATGTATCATTTGATAGAGTATTCCCGTGACGTATATTTTCTGATTTAAACCCCTTAATCAAGACATCCGACTTAGCAATGGCAACTGTTTCTTCATTTAATTCTTGTCCAAACAGTTCGAGTCTTGATGAAGTGTTTAACTCAGCTAGTGTTTCTGTAGCAACGGTTAACATTCCTCCTGTACCACACGCAGGATCGTAGATTGTCTTAATTTTTGAATCCCCAGACAGTATTTCATCATCATCTGAAAAAAGTAGGTTGACCATCAATTTAATAACTTCTCTTGGTGTATAATGTTGTCCAGCTTCCTCAGCGTAGCTTTCTGAAAATCTCCTAATGAGTTCTTCAAATATATATCCCATTTCGATGTTTGATATCTTATTGGGATGGAGATCAATCTTACTATCATTAATTTTTTCTAGAACAGCAAATAGAATATTACCATTATCTGGATTTGCCATTTTTTCAATTTGTGTATTGAACTCATAGTATTTTAAAATACCCTGAACTTCTGGACTAAATGACTCTAGGTATTGTAGTAAATTTGCTTTTAGATCAGGTGCATCCTCTAGTAAAGTTTTAAAAGTATATTTGCTTGTATTATAAAATTGATGTTTAGTTGTTCTTTTCAACAAAACATCTAGGTTACTTGGGCTCATAGATGCATTTTTAGAAAGTTTCTCGAGCACTTGCTCGTGAGTCGGTTCTAAGATGCAGTCAAATCTTTTTATCACCGTTAGTGGCAATATAACTTTTCCGTACTCGTGTGGCTTGTATGCTCCCGTTAGAACATCTGCTATACTCCATATCAAGTTAGCATTATTCTGAATCTTTCCATTTATCATTATAAAAATCCCCTCTTTCATCTATTTTATACAATTAAATGTGATTATTGGTTTAATTATACCATTTGAATCATACTTTCTAAAACCCTGTTTTAAAATGAATAAGCATATCTAAAAAGTTCTTTACTTTTAAAATACTTCTTGGAAATACTTTGTGGATTTCAATCGTTCAACAAATGATGTCTTTGTTACTTTTAAATTACCATTTGAATCTTCTAGCCTTTGTATCTTCGGATATTCCTCTGGAGCTTTTTCACAGGCAGCAAGAAAACTGCTAGCATCACCAATATTTACGCCTTTATGAGGTATAGGACCTACTAAAACATCAGAATATTTTGAAGAATATCTCAGTTTAGCGAAGTCAAAATTGCTTTTGTATTCGATGAAATCAATTTTACTTAGATCAATGCCTAGTTTTTTTGCTGCGATTTTTAGATTATCTTGATTGAGCTGATATGCTAAAACAAGAATTTTCGAATGTCTGACATCAACATATGTGTATGATGGAACACTATCAGTAATTAGATACTCATACCCTAATCTTTTGAATACTTCATATGCATTACCAATTGCATTTGCTTGAAAAATTTCAGTTTGAATTTTATCAATCAATTTATTTAGCACATCAGTTAATTGATCTGAGTTAAGTATTTTGCTACTCATTCGAGTCACCATTTGTAACAAAATCAAATAATGAATCTACCTCTTTTTCTAGCTTAGCCAGTCTCTTTTTTTCAAAGTTTATCTTATCTAGCTTATCTTTATATTGCATAGCTAATTGTTTTTGTTTACTCACAGAAAGCAAAGGGATTTGTAATTTTTTAACGTTGTTAACAGTTAAGTTAGGTATAACATTTCCAGTTTGTTTCAAAGATAGCAGGTGTTGTCCAATCGGAGAGTCAAGAAAAGCTCTCAGGTAATATGGGTCTATTTTATCTTTTATTACTCTTAGAACCATAATACTACCTGATGCAATCAATCTTTCATTATCCGATATCTCAACAACTGCCGACTTAACTTTTGCACTTTTTGTGGAAATAACGACATCCCCATTTTTTAGTGAGAACTTCTCAAATTGCTTATCATCAACTTTATAGAGATTTGTGTTTCTTGTAATGATTCCATCGTTGACATCTCCCATTTGAATAATTTGTGTAACACAATCTTTTTCTTCTGGATTTAAGATAAATCTTTCATCTAGTTGAGCACTTGATACTTGCCAGCCAGTGAATACTTCACAGACTTCTTCTAAATCTTGTCCATTCAAAATATCAATTCGACTCTGATGTAAGTAAGATGTCGGAACAAGGTTATATCTTTGATTATCAACATCTTTCAAGCTTACTACTTTCATAAAATCATTTTCTTCATCACTGTTTATCAATTCAATTGATTTGCTAACATCTAAAATATTCGTATTTCTTTGTTTTTCTAAAATGCATTTCGATAGATCAACAAATCTTATGTTCTTATTTCCAAAACTCATGACAATTAAATAGGTTTTAATACTTGTATAGTAAAACAATCTTTCAGGAAGTTCGATGATTGACTCAATTAGTCCATTACTAACCATATACTTTCTGATATCTTGATCAATTGAATTAAACAAAGAGCCTCCAGCAGTGACAGCAATAGCTTTTCCGTTTTTATCTAGATTTCTTAGCATTAACGAGATGAAAGAGTAATCAGTTGTGTTTCTTCTTTGTATAGGTAAATCATTCTCGGTTTTGTATTTTTCATCGAAATTTGGTTTTTCTTGATCTTGTATTCTAAGACCGAAAGGAAAATTACTAAATACACCACCAAACTTAATTTTTGATTTATTCGTCAGTATATCAAAAGTAGAGAATACATCTCCTCTATACAAAAAAGTATCCGCGGGGTCATCAAGTTGCATCTTAATCAGTGAAGAAATGTATGAATCAATATTGATTTCTACTCCATAATATTTTGATGCAACATTATTTCTCTTTGCTTGATAGAGAAAGCTTCCAGTTCCACTACACAAATCGAGTAACGGTCTATTTTTAACCGTTGACCCAAATAAACTAATACTTAGATCAACGATTGATTGTGGCGTGCAATCATAATAATTGTCACCAAAACTATCATCTATAAGAAATTCTCTGATATCGTATAAATCGTGCTTCATTAGAGTATTAAATAGTGCATCGTTATCAAACGTAGCATCTTCGACATTACTGGTGTAATCAAAATATCCTTCTTCATTAGGCAAGATAGTTAACGGTATTTTTTTATCCATAACTAGTTGAACATGTTCTCTCGAAGTATAAGGTCTGTTCCAATTCTCAAAAATCGAAGGATAACTAGTTCTTAATATGTAGTATTCAAGAACTCTTAATTTCATCTTTTGTAAGTTCAGTCCATATCCTCTAATTTTGTCAGCAAGTTCCCATTTTAGATTATTAGCCACGGCAAACACTCCTTTTTATTCTTTGGTTAGAATAGTTTATAACTCTATTGTAAACCCACATTACTTTGTTGTCAATAGTTTTATGCAAATATTAGAATAATTTTTATTTAATGTTTTATCCCTAATAGAAATTACCTATTTAAAGCCTTCTTTCCTTCTTTAATAGAAGCAACAAAATAAGCGTATTTATTCTCTATTTTTTCACTAACTGTTGGTTTTGATTCCTTTATACTCCCATCAGGCATTTGATAGATTTTTACTTTCAATCTTTCATGATAATGATAAAGAAAGTATTGAACCATGATTTTGATGTCGCTATGTGCCCATCCTTCTTGTTCCATCATCTTTTGAAATAACCTGTCATACTTAAAGTATTCTCTTTGATCCATCAGTGTTAAGTACTTGTCATGGATTAAATACCTCGTGAAAATATGATTTTTCCCAATCTCATTAAAATCAAATGAATTATCTTGAGATAAAGGGGTATATATATTTTTATCTTTTTTATCATTTCTATTTCTTTTATCGACTTCATCTTTGGATATCGTATTGGATATATACCCTTTAGTATAAGATATATTATTGTGTCCGATTTTCGTACCACTCCCGTCTGTTTTTCGGACACCCTCTTGTTCGATAGTCAAACTGGGGGAGTCCGATTTTCGGACGGGGTGTTCGATTTCCCCATACATATATTGATTGGGGATTACTTTATATTGAATCATTCTTTGGTTGTTTAAGTATGTCTCATTCTTTTCAATGAGATTTTTCTTTACTAAATTCTTTAATACTTCAAATACTGTCGACCTAGCTTTTATGGATAGTCTTTCTTGGATGTATCCAATGGATCCATAATAACTGCCTTGCCCATCTTGTGAATAAGAATATATTAGAGCGTAGACTCTAAGTTCATTTGTTGTTAGTCCAAGCTTTGTCATCCAGTAAAACTCTAAAATATAATGATTATCCCCAATCTCATTCATCAGAATCACATCCCTTCGCTGACTTTTGAATCAATTTATTCAAACTTGATTCAAAGACTCGGTATTGATTCCCAATCATGATGGCTTTCAACTTACCTTCCCTAATGTATTTTGCAATGGTTTTTTTAGTGACTCTGAGACGTTTTGCTACTTCGTTAACTTTCAAAAACTCTTCCATATCATAATCATCCTTTCTAATGGCTTTATTGCTATTGTACAAGGATGATTTGTTTTATTTGGTGGTCAAACTGATGACTTGTTATCTTTTTTCTGCAAAGGTTTCAATAGTCATCAGTTTGACCACCAAATATTCAAAAGTCTTCAAGTAAAATGGAAAAGAAATCAAGTTTTGCAACACAAAGCATGAACTTTAAGGTATATAACAAACAACACATAATTTAGGAGGATTTAAACATGAGAAGCGTTGAAGTGATTAAAGCGAATCAACAAATCAATAAAGCAGATAATAGTGGTGAGATTAGAAAGAAAAGAGTTTGTGCTTATGCCAGAGTATCTACAGATGATGAAGACCAAATCAACTCATACAAAGCTCAAATTGATGAGTATACAACAAGAATTAAGGAAAACAAAGAATGGACGTTTATTGGTATGTTTGCTGATCAAGGCATATCAGGAACTCAAACCAAGAAACGTCCTGAGTTCATGAAGATGATTGAACTTGCCAGGAATCAAGAGATTGATTTAATCTTGGTAAAGTCCATCTCACGCTTTGCAAGAAATACAGTTGATGTCTTATCTTTAGTGAGAGAACTTAGATTCATCGGCTGCATCATCTACTTTGAAAAAGAAAATCTTTATTCAGATGATCCAAAGATTGATTTCACATTGGCAATTCTTTCATCTATCGCACAAGAGGAATCCAGAAGTATATCGACCAATGTGAAATGGTCGATTGAAAAGCGGTTTAAAGCTGGAAAGATTCATGTTCCCAAAATCTATGGTTATCACAAACAAGAAGATGGAAGTTTAATTGTAAATGATACTCAAGCAGAAATTGTTAAGCTCATCTTCTCTTTATTCATCGAAGGTTATAACATCAATGACATCAGAAAGATTTTAGAAGATAAAGGAAATCCTTCAAGTTCAAAACCCTTATGGAGTTATTCCAGTGTTAGAAGCATTTTAACCAATGAGAAGTACACTGGGAACACCATCTTACAAAAAACGGTCACACTGGATTATTTAACCCATAAACAAATCCCTAATCACAACCTTGCAGATAAGTATTACATCAAAAACTCACATGAAGCGATTATCCCTTCTGCTGTATTTGAGATTGCTCAAACCATTTATAACGATAAAGAAAGATATTCGACGAACCTAGTCACAAAGTATCCTTTAACAAATCTCATTTACTGTAAAAAGTGTGGAAGGAGTTTAAAACGACATCATGTCGGAGAGGTCGGACGTCTTCCTAAGATTAATTTAGATTGTAAACATAATCCAAGAAATCCAAAAGCTTGTGATGCATCTTGGTTAGATGCAAATTTAGTTCAAGATACCATTGATCAAGCTATAAAGGATATGATATCTAATTCTAAAGTTTTTAAGAGAATCATTGAATATTTAACACCAACATATCCTTTAAATGCACTTTATAAAAGATTAGAGCGTTTATCTGAAGAAATGGTTGAACTAACCAATATTAAAGCAAGTACTGAACCCTATGATTTACCCAAAATTGAACATGAAGAAAAGATTCTAGATACGGAAATCAAGAAGATTCGAAAAGATATGTTACATCATCACAGAAACACTTCAACGATCAATACCTTAAGAGATTTAGAGAAGGATTTAACTCAAGACGTTCCTCTATTGCTTTATAAGAAACTCTTTGGACTTATCATTCATCAATCTGGTGAACTCATCTGTATCTTATCAAAAGCGCATGAAACTCATGAACTACTTCATCTCTTGAAAGAACAGACGAAGCGTCCAGTCTTCCTAGAAAACTTACACATTGATTACAAACTAAAGAAAGGCATTAACTATAAGGTAATCCTCCATGAATAACGTCATCGCAATCCCTGTAGTACCTGGTATTAAGAAAAAGAAAAGAGTCGTCATTTACGCAAGAGTATCCACACTAGAAGGTAAACAAGATTCTAGCTATCAACTCCAGGTTGGAGAACTCACAAAAAGCATCCTCAAAAACCCCGATTACGAGCTTATCTGCATCTATGCGGATAAAGAGTCAGGTAAGACAAACAAACGCTCTAGTCTCCAAAAAATGATGGATTTAGCACGTGCTGGTGGTATTGATTTGATTGTGACTAAATCCATCTCTAGGTTTGGTAGAAATACGATTAATGTCATTGGAGCAATTCAAGAATTAAGAAAGCTTGGGATTGAAATCTACTTTGAAAAAGAGAATATGTCAACATTAGATCCAACGATTGATTTCATGTTAACGATACTTGCAGCATACGCTGAAGAGGAGTCACATCAGATATCGACTAATACCAAATGGTCTATCATGAAAAAGATGAAACGCGGTGGTAATACAACGACAAGACTATATGGTTATCATATCGAAAAGGAAGTATTTACCATTAAGGAAGATGAAGCAATAGTCGTTTCATTCATCTTTGATAGTTATCTTCAAGGCGTGGGCTATAAAGCTATGATTGATATATTGCATGAAAAAGGAATTAAATCCCCAAAGGGATGTGAGAAATGGAGCCAGTCCACTCTAGAAACGATGCTCACCAATGAGAAGTATTCTGGTGATAGTCTCTTACAAAAGACTTTATATGGAAAATCAATAAAAAATCATGATCATCGATTAGGCAGAGTCAATCAGTATTTAGTCAGAAATAACCATCCTGGAATTATCTCAAGGGATAAATTTGAAATGATTCAGAAGATTAGAAATTCAAAAACTAAAAACGATCACAAAGGTGAGTCTCATGTTATCAGCCCTTATGCTTACTACTTCTATTCAGTTGATTTAGCAAAGTATTTAACAAGAATCGTAGAAAAGCATAATAAGAAATATGAAGTTGAGATGTTGCTAGGCAGTAAAAATGGACAAAGAGTATATCTTCGATTCGAATACATCAAAGAAGGCGTGATGCAAATGGCTAAATACTTGGTTGATAATAAGTCAGCAATCACAACTAAGCTTAAAGAAATGAAAAAGCCTACTTTAGCCAAATTGGAATTGGAGAAAGAAAAGCTTTATAAGAGTCTCGAAGGATTGACCTTAAGTGAAAGACTTGAGACGTATGGACTAATCTCCGATGTCAGATTAAGGATAGAAAAACTAGCTAAACTAGCTGAGATGATTGATGAATATATCATTATAGCTAAAAAACTATCTAAAGAGTTTGATATTGTTTTAGCTAAGCAGTTGTTTTCATCGTTTATTGTGAAGGAATCGGAAGTACATCTGTTAGTATCTTTAGGTAACGATAAAATTACTGAGGTTCCTTCTCAAGAGATTATAATCCACTCTATCGATAGACAAATAACATATTTGTTCAGAAGAGAAAATCTAGGATTTAATCTATATTTGTTATAAAATCGTATTTTATATTGATATACTAAAATGGGAGTTTTTCTTCTGAATCTGCTTGTTCAACAGCGGTCTTTTCAGTGGCAATCTTTTCATAGGATTTTTTTAAAGTCTCAAATTGAACATAAAACTCAGAACCAGGTTTAGTTTCATCACGTATCATTGCGAACAGTTTGGATATCGGATCAGTATCGTCAATATCATATTCAATTTCACTTTTCAACGAACTCATAAATAAGCTATCAAGGAATACACTATTAATCTCCTTTTTGATTACTTCTTTACCATCGAAAGTGACTTTTCCATCTTTAGTTACAGTGATTTTTTTCATTAATTTGAACCTCCATATATTTGATTTCTTAATTGAATTGCTTTTCTATTACCATCAATTAGTTGAGCGATTTTCTCAATAGCAGCTTTCTTATCTCCAACATCATACATGGTAAGGTTTTCAAATGTTATCTTATTAACTCCAGCTACTGGGTCATTAGCAACACGAATTATATTATTCGAATCAGAGTTTATTACCAATAGAGGTTCGTGAGTAGTTATTATTACTTGATATTTTTTCTTCAATTCTGCAAGCTTTCTTCCAAGCGTTTCTAAAATAAATGTTTTTTCCAAATTATTATCTGGTTGATCATATAAAACTATTGCATTGTTCTCCATTGCCTTTAACTTACTATCAATCAATACATTTATATAAATCTTTGATAATTGTCCAGCACTTAATGTATCTATTTTCTGATATTCCTCATCCAAGTTCTTAATCATAATATCAAACTTAATTAGAGACTCTGGAATCAATTTAAAGATACTTGAGTTTCTATATTTCTTTTCAATAAATACATCCGCTAACTTCTTAACAGATTTTTGTTCGAACAGCGATATGGGAATATTCTTAAACACTGAGAATTCGCTTTTTAATACTTTCCCTTGAGCCGAGCCTATAGCTGAGTCAAAAAAAGTAGTGAAATCCTCATAGTCAATATGTTCCACAACACTAAAGTTTTCTAGTTTGATTAACTCGTCATTTTTTATAACACTTTGTATCAGCATCTTTTTATTTAAGATAGGTATTAAAAGTTTTTCTTTTGTGAATGTTGATGCTTTCAATGTATTGATAATACTCTCAAATTCATCAGAGATTATTTGCTTTGATTCATTAGCAACTTTTGCTCGTTGACCAATTGATTTATTGTATTCAGTTACTATTGAACTTAGTTTACTCGAAATAAGAATCTTGGCATCTAATTGTATAATTTTGCCCTTTGAGTCAATCTTATTAAGTAGGACTTTTCTTAATAAAGACAACCTAATGTCAATTATCGATTTGACTTCTTCTTTAAGTGCATACTTATTTAGTAATTGTTTAATAGAATCAAAGTTTAGTTTTGCCTTATTAATATCATCATTTATTGAGTTTAAAGTTGTGTTCAACTCTTGTTTATCCGTTCTTAACTTGGGATTTATAATATACTCTACTAAATCAGGTAAGTTCTCATTGCTCCTTAAATATTCCATAGAAGCAAATGACTTTACTAGAGACTCATTGATAGTTACCAAATTATCGTTAAGTTTTATTCGATTAGAAATATAAATGTTTAATTCATTATTAAATTTATCTATTAGTTTTTGCGTTTCAACAAATGATGGCATAGCATTTAAATCTATCAACAATTTTGATTTGTCATAGTTTAGAGTTGAAACAATTTGTTTATAGAGGTTTTCACCTTCGAAAACATTGATTTCGTTTGGTTTAAAAACAACACCATTATTATCGGAAATAAGTATTTCTGAATTTTTATACATCTGTGAATAATCCGCATTTGTAGCACTGACGGCATTAGTTAAATTTTTACCAGTTAGTTTTAGTTTGATCAAATTTAAAAGTAGCGTTTTTCCACTTCCTGAATTTCCTATAATTGAGTTTAGTCCGTGAGAAAAGTTTAAATCAATTGTTTGTAAGACTCCACCTTTGTTTTTTATTTCTATTTTTTTAACATATCTACTTTTTTCAATAATGTCGTTTTCCCTAAGTACTCTATCCTTCCCAATGATTGCACAATAAAATAAAGAATCAAACGAAGGTTCTCCCCATATATATGTTGGCTCTATTATTGAAGAAAAATCATTCCCTTGATCAAGAGATGAGATTGAACCTGCATTAGTTAACCACTCGAATTCTTCGGATGTCAAATGTGCTCTAATCTTTGATTCAAGTATTGCTCTTTTTGCTGCGGATTTATCCTCTATTAAAATAGGGAAAAAATCACGAATACTTAAAATATCATCAAATGAAGGTATATTTCTAAGTGCACTTCTTTTACCTTGTTTCGTTCCATGAGGAATTAATATGCTTTTATTTGCATATGCTAGTTCAGTTAATTGTTCTATTGTAACTGCATATTCGCCGTTGTTAGTAATATATTGAGCTATAGAATTTGAAAATATATCAAGATTTGATGAGGGACTAATTAATATAACCACATGTAGATATTGCTTGTTACCTGATCTATCATCTACAATGTCCAACTCAGCTCCAGGAATTAAAGTTATATTAAAACTATTATCTTCAATATATTTATTTAATTCTAAGTACTCAGATTTCCAAAAGACATTGTGGTTTGTCAAAGCAAGAAGTTGATATTCATTGACAGAAGCATTATCAATTTTAGTTTCTGCTAATCTCATATCAAATAGTGGGTTAGAATTCACACCACCTCTGGCAAAATCAGCACTCTTTCCACCAAAGTGATTATGAAGACTTGTTTTGGTAAACTCTATTTTTTCCATATTTCCTCCGCAATTTCATATCATCAAGATGTCTAAATCCTCGATATGTCAATATCCTAAACTAGACTTTGCATGAACGATTAGACATATATTTAAATTCGTAATCACATCTACCTAACTACGAATTTGACCATTTGAGATGCCCAACATCTCTAGTAGCTATCTATCATCCATCAATATCATAAAATTAACTAGCTTTATAGCATTAATAGTTTTTTTCTTTTAACGCTCATAACTAATCATCTCTTCGGTGCTGACAATATGTCATGATGTTTATTCGATTACATTCCGTTTTTAAGATTAATTCTACATTCATAGTCCTCAAAATTGTTTCTTCTTTCCCATGCTTTATCGATATATCCTTGCATATCGCTGATAAAATCTGACCATTTAACTAGTTGCATATATGATCCCGTATCTGAATCATAAACTTTGTCACAACAACCTTTATTGCATTTATGATCTCCATTTCTCAAATTAAAAGTATTATCTTGAATCATTAATGGGAATTTAGGAGTGAAATGTGTTGTTGTTCCACATTCTTTTTTCTCCAAATAAAACGTATAATCCCCTCCGGCTTCAATAGGCTTTAAACTGGAGTTTAGTGGTAAGTAAACCCCAATTAAACCATTACGAGTCATGTTTTGTTCTTCTTTATAAGTTCGTTCTCGTAACGATAAAGAGATTTCCCATGGAATCCATTTACTGTGTTTAGTATTTGGAGTGATTAAAACAACAGTTATAGACGATTTTTTAATATATGGTGCGATTTTTTGATAAATTTCATCCTCTGAATAATCTTCCATATCAAACGATTCATCGTCTTCTCCTTTATGTCGTAATCCGTTCTCACCTAATCGCTCGATTAAATCATCTCTAAAATTAAACTTGCCTTCTCTTCCTTCAACTACATCACTATATTTATAACTTACAAATACTTTTTTCGGTGTACTCATAAAAATTTAAGCCCCCTTATTAATAATTTCTAAAACTGTATTGATGATTTTGTCTATATCAAGCTCATTGGATAGTAATTCTATATATTCTTTAAGGTATGCATATTTATCTAAATTTTCCGATACAATTTTCATAATTCCTTGAGCAGCATAACCTGTGCTAGCAATTGGAATTATTGTTAATCCTAGTTTATCAGCGATTTCAAACTCATTGTAAACACCCTTTGCTTCTTTAACTTCCCCATTCACAATTTTATTACCAAACACAAAAATCGCAAAATTTGACAATCCAATTATTTTTTTTCTATGACCCTTCCATATTTCTTGTGAATCTTCATCTTTTTCAATTTTTTGTGGAAATGGGTGAAGCTCAAAATGATTAGATACATCTTGCTTGGTTGGATCTATTGCAAGTGATGCACCTTCAATCACGAAACCTCCGATACCTAAACCATAGCCAGAAATGATTTTGTTCCCATTTTGAACTAATCTTTTAGATAAAGATTGTATGAAGGTTTTCGTTTTATTAATATCCCATTGATCGCCATATTCAAATGCACTCCCTGAAATAAATACATTATGTATTTTTAATCTATGTTCCAATTCTATTAGAAAACTTGTGATTTCGGAAAATTCATCTACAATGATAGGTTCCAAATAGTAGTATGATAAATCCTCAATTTGTAGTTGTTGCTTAATCTTTTGATACTCAAAATCTTCATCACTAGTGCACTCTTCTCTACTGATTTTTTTAACAAAATAATAATGTGTTCTAGAGTTTCTAGAAAGTTTTATTCTAATCTTTGCTAATAATTTTTCGAAATTAGGATCGCTAAAACTATATCCTATAAACAAAAAGGTTGATGAAACTAATTCTCCTATCAACTTATCTATAAAAAAACCGCGATTTCCAGAAAACTCCTCATAATCGTCTCTAGTTAATACTGCGTCGTTTGGATTATTTGCATCTCCATGAATTTTGTATAAAACCACATCGCGATTGTATATATTATTACTTAAGTCATCGTGATATATCTTCACATCCACGACTTTATTTAATTTTTTTAAAGTTCTTTCAATCAATAAGTCGTAATTTGTAGTCCAGTAATAACGAATGGGTAATCTGGATAAAACATCCATATCATTGCTATATTTATTATCTTCAAGAAATTTATTTTTAATTAATTCGTTTATATAGTTCCGGTTTTTCTTTTTATTATTATATGCGTATTGTACTAAAGCAATCATATCTGTTTCTTTTTTTACATCAAGTCCTAATTCTTCAACAATTTCAGAAGCTAATTCTTTCCAATCTGGATAACCTGCTCCTTTCGATAATCCTGCTCCAGCAAAAACTGATAAGTTATTTCGTTTAATTTCTTCTAGTAAATTTTTTAGTATTGCTTCTTTTTTCATTTTCTCTCCCCTAAAATACAATATTTTAAACATGTACTATAAATTATCATTTTGATGCATTGGTCAGCAAATTTTCTAATATATGTCATCATTAAGTAGGAGTCATACTCTTTGTCTCTACTAATCAAATCTAGCACCAGTTCAATATCCCAGACCTACCCTATATCAATTGACTTGTCTTAGAAATTCAGTTCGTAATCACATCACCCCTTGGATGTATTTGGATATCCCAAACGATGACTTGACTCAAACAGTAACTCCTATACTACTTACACTATTTAATACACTCATTTTATCGCTTAAATAGGCTGTTTTTCGCTATATTTTGCGATTAACCAAACATCTCTTTGGTGTCGTTATTGTTATATGAACAAAAATTCCCCAAACACCCCTAATAAAGTTAACATCGATGCAAAACATTCTATAGGTTATGAATACTGATAATATCATTATATATCTATAAATACTATAAAAACAGGGCGTATCCGCCCTATTCGTCATAATTTTGTCACTTTTTACTTTCATTCATTTTCATTTGCAATTCATATCTTCGCCACTAAAGATTTCACTATCTTCCCGAATGACACCCTCACATCTTTTGCTACATCAAGCACTTCTTGATGTGATAACTTTTGAGGAAGTATCCCTGATGCCATATTGGTTAAACACGAGATCCCCAACACTTCCATACCTGCATGAACTCCAACAATCGCTTCCGGTACCGTAGACATCCCTACTGCATCCCCACCCAAAACTCGGATCATCTTAATCTCTGCAGGTGTTTCATACATAGGACCTGTCCACCAAGCATAGACACCTTCGCGTAAAGTGATTCCTAAATCTTTTGCTATATCTTTAGCGATCTCTCTCAATCTCATAGAATACACTTCGGTAGCATCCGGAAATCTTACCCCCAATTCACTTAAATTCTTACCTATTAATGGATTATTCCCTGTTAAATTGATATGATCCGTGATCAACATCAAATCCCCTGGTTTAAAACTAGTATTAATCGCGCCACACGCATTGGTTAGTATTAACTTTTCAACACCCAAGAGTTTCATGACTCTGACAGGAAATGTAATCTCATCTAAAGTATAGCCTTCATAGTAATGATATCTTCCATTTAAGAGAACCACCTCAACCCCATTCAGTTTACCAACCACAAGTTCTCCTTTATGTCCTTCTGCGGTAGGTTTGACAAAATGAGGAATCTCTTCAAATGAAAAATGAATAGCATCTTCCATCTCTTCTGCTAATACTCCTAAACCAGAGCCTAAGATCAAACCAATTTTGGGTCTTTTATTTGTTCTTTTTAAGATAAAGTTTCTTACTTCTAGATAATCTTTCATTTCAAACATCCTCTATCCCTCGTTTCCTGATCAACATTTCTTTATGTGTTTGCTTTCTTCTTTTTCCCACTAGGTGTAATATCTATGCCATCCATCCCTGATAAAGCTTCACCTTCACTTAAGACAATTAACACAATGATACTGATTAATAGAAATGCTCCCAAACTTACCCATGCCATCTCTTTACTCAAATCCTTAAGTGAATCTGTGACTGATATCATTCCCACCATAAAGAAGTAGATGATATTTAAATAATAAAACGATAACCCACTAAACTCATCAACCGATAACCATAAGATCAATGAAACGATCAATGAAACTATAATGATGATAGCTGTCATCCACTTGATATGTTTCTTCACTCTTTCCATGAATGTTAAGGCTAGAAACCCAGATAACATCAAAAGAGATACTATGATAGCAAACATAAAATCTTCAAATGCTAATGAATATTCTTTAAAGACATAATAAGCTGTAATCGATAAACCGACACCCATCATATTACTGATAAATGACAATAGATAAAACAATCCGTGTCTTTTCCCAAACTGATAGATGATGATACCTACAATCATGAACCCAACACCGATGATGAGACCTAACCACTGGTTATGTCCTACCATGTACTCAAACCCAACATAGATACTCATACTTGAAATGATCAAACCCATGACTGCAAATCCTAAAATCGTTAACCGTTTATATTCCATAAATCCCCCGACATACTTTATTAGTCTCATTATAACATTCAATGATAAGAAAAAGACTCTATCTTCGAAGATAGAATCTTATGTGATTTATCGTTTTCTGTCGTATTTACTATTACTGTTCTTCTTAAAATCATAGAACTTATCACTTGTTTTCTTTGATTTTGGTGAATTGGGTTTTTGAGAAGACTTATTTGTTTCCTCTTTTTTAGGACCTAGCTTTTCTTGTTTCTTGGAAGGATTGGTTGAAACATAATCCTTCGTGAAACGATTCAAGTCCATCGGTTTCTTCTCACTTGTTGAGGGTGAGGGTTTCGTTCTACTTGCCTTAGGTTGTTGACTTAAAGGTTTTGTTCTTGACCCTTGAGGTTGTTCTCTAAATGGCTTCTCTTGTTTTTTCTTGGGTTGTTCTTGTTTATTTCCATTGTCTTTAATCACCACATGAAAGGGTTGTTCAGTAACAAGAGGTATCGGCATTTGAATCAGCTTTTCAATCGCTTTAAGCAAATTCATCTCATCATGAGAACAAAATGAATAGGCTTCGCCTGATAACCCTGCTCTACCTGTTCTGCCCATTCTATGAACATAGGTTTCTGGTGTTTCCGGTAAATCAAAGTTGATGACATGAGACAGTTCATCAATATCGATCCCACGTGCTGCAATATCTGTAGCTACCAAAACTCTAAGTTTTCTATTCTTGAAATCTAAAAGGGCTTGTTGCCGCTTATTTTGCGATTTATTCCCGTGAATCGCATCCGCCTTAACACCATAAGCAATGAGTTCTTTAACAAGCTTATTCGCGCCATGTTTGGTTCTAGTAAAGACTAAAACAGAGACTAATTTAGGATTGACAAGAAGATCTAAAAGTAACTTAAACTTATCTTTTTTAGGGACATAATATAAGGACTGTTTGATTTTATCGATCATCGCTTCAGGAGGGGTGACTTCAATTCTCACGGGATCTTTCAGTAAATCATTGGCAAGTTTTAAGATCTCATTTGGGATAGTTGCTGAAAAGAGCATCGTCTGTCTTTCTTTAGGAATTGTTGAGACGATCTTTCTCACATCGTTGATAAATCCCATATCGAGCATCCGGTCTGCTTCATCTAAGACAAAATACTCAATCGTATCTAAAAAGACGAGTTTTTGATTCATGAGATCAAGAAGTCTTCCTGGGGTTGCGATTAAGACATCAAGTCCTTTTTTTAAGGCGACTTCTTGATTTTTTTGTGAAACGCCACCGTAGATGACTTCAGCTTTAATGTGAAGATCTCTGCTATAATTTCGAAAGCTTTCTTTAATCTGTTCTGCGAGTTCACGTGTGGGTGCGAGAACTAAAGCTTTGATTTCTCTTTTGGTATGCTCCTCAGTTCTTTTTTGATAAAGTGCTTGAATAATGGGAATAGCGAATGCTGCGGTTTTCCCTGTGCCTGTTTGAGCGCTGGCGAGCATGTCATGCCCTTTAAGTAAGACAGGAATAGCTTGTTCCTGAATGGGGGAAGGTTCTGTATATCCTTCGTAGGCGACTGCCTTTAAAATGGGGGATATAATCCCCAGTTGTTCAAATGTCATGGTTTCTCCTTTATGATCATGAAATGGTGATGAACCAACAAAAAAAGCGTTGGTAAAAAGCTATCCAGCGCTTCATTGAATCATGTAAAATCTTTCAAAGTATCCTAAGGAGATCTATGTTCCAAACCATCAAAGATTTGATGGGCGTTGATTTAACTTTCGTTTCCTTTTTTAACATCGTTTTTAGGAACACCTTATCTTAACACAGATGACGCCATTACACAACCCATATCCCTCATTTACCGATGAATGATTGCATTCTCTCGTATATTGACGTATCAAAAAATGAAAAAGAAATGACCTCATCCGAAGATGACGTCATTTTTAATCTACAAACTATCTCATATAGAAGAAATAATCAAGATCGCTGTATTGTGAATACACTTCAATATAATAGATTCCTTCTACAAGATCATAATGATACCCATTAAATAAACGAGTGCTATTGCCTTCACTATCATAAAGATAAGCGATGATCTTCGTAGAATCAACCACACTAAATTTATAATTACCGGGTGTGGTCACGTTCAAGATAAAGCAATCCACATCATCTTCGTAATCCAAGCTACCTTCTGCGCGACCTTCATAATCAAAGGGAGGTGTAAATTGACGGTACATCTCTTCTGGGAAATCAGTTATTGCTGGATCTTGATCATCCGTGATATAAGGATTTAAATTGACGATAAAATGATAAACCTCATCTGCTAAAGAGATGTTTTCTCCAATCACGATGACATAAGATCCAGGAATGAGTTCGATGATTTTATATCCATAATAGATTTTATAAATCATATCCCCTTGGCTATTATAGATTTCTGCGGATGCTGAATGTCCATCAACGACATCGAATTCGATATGTTGATGTTCAGTAACTTCAAACGTATAATAATCCAAATCGCCATCTCTTTCAATGATAGCCTCAAAAGGAACACCAATCTCGACGGGAATCTTATTATTTTCATCACTTAAATCCATCAGCATCTCCACATGGATATTGACGCTATAGGTATCTTCATGACTCAAGGTTTCAAACATAAAGTAATGTGTTCCTGGTTCTAAGGTGAAAAGTTCACTTTCCCACTTGCAATCAGCGACTCCAGGTGAGGTAATCTCACACACCGTGACATCTTGATCTCTAAAAAACTGTAGATCCACTTTTTGTTCTGTTGTGAATTGATAGATATCTCTATCCCATTTGGCTTCAAAGAGAACTGTCATATCACCGATGATTAGAGGTTCATAAGAGGCTTGAGTGAGCATTTTATCGCCACTCACATCACCTGATAAAGGAGTCGATTCAAATTTGATTGTATAGGAGCGACTCGACTCAACGTCTCGGTGAAACTTCACCATGTAGGTGCCTGGTTCAAGAAGTGCTTCTTCTCTTTCTGACATTAACAAATAATCTGCATTGTGATGATAGAGTCTTCCTTCACTATCGGCTATATAATAATCACTACTGACATAGGCATCACTGTAGATCTTGACTTTCATCGTTTGATCGAGAGTGAAGACAACCCATTCTTCATCATAAGGGAAATCATAATAGAGTGTCACACTGGTGATTCCTTCCGTTAAGTGAATTTCAGTCCCACCAACGTTGTCATCATTCATGCGTGA
Source organism: Ignavibacteriales bacterium (assembly GCA_003599395.1). GTDB lineage: Bacteria > Bacteroidota > Ignavibacteria > Ignavibacteriales > Melioribacteraceae > SURF-28. The sequence continues at coordinate 49,879 of QZJX01000100.1, forward strand.
TAAACGAATGGAGTATTGAAAATCAAGGCGATCTAAGTCAACTTCGATATAATAGACGCCAGGTTCTAATATATAGATGCCACTTCCACTCACACGATCTCCAGATTCATTATACATATTGGATTCATTATCGGTATAAGACCCACTGACTACCGATAATTTATACGCATCGGTTTCTTCAATCATGACACGTAAATAATCGATATCTAAATCATTATGTTTGGTTGTGTAGTAGATTTGGTCTAAAGATAACGTAAACGTATCTTCACTCATTGCACTAGGTAATTCATCGACATAATCGACATAAATCACTTCATCCATCGTGATTCCATGATAGGTGTAATTCGCGGTAATTCTTATTTTAACCAGTTTCGACGTGACTGTGATCTGTTGATCGATTGCTACATCGAGTTCTGTGCTCGTTTGCGTGTAAAGAACGTGATCGGTTAATCCATCGATATATTCAAAGGTATAGGTGATTAAATCAAGATTAGAATTTGAAGCAGTGGTATCGATCAAGAGTTTAAACTCATTGAGCGTTGACTCGTTATCCACCAAAAAGATACCTATATTTTGATAAATCTTCATCGATTCTTCAATGTATTGATCTCGGTTATATAAAACAGAAACTTCAACATGGGGCTTGACGCCATTTTCAATCATTTCATGGGCTTGGTTTAATAGAACCATCGGTGAAGAATAGGTCATAATCAGTTGATTGGGTAAAATCGTCGTTCTCACAGCAGCAGCTCCACCCAACGTTGATCTTCCAACAATGATTCCTAGATCCATATCTTTCACGATCGATGTGAAGACATTAGCAGCACTATAGGTTGCCTTTGTCGTAAGCACGATAAAGGGATTATCTACTTTTTTATCGACTGTGGATTCATAGGTCTCATGATAGATCACATCAGTTGTCGCATTCTTATAGGTAATCTCGATGGGATCATTGGTCATATAAGATAGTAGTTCAATCGCACTGATGATATACCCACCTGAGTTACACGTTAAATCAATGTAGATAGGTTTCCCTGGTTCTGCCGTACCAATTGTCTTTTCGAGTTGATCTTTGAGTTCCATCTTAAACGCATTCAGTTCTAAAATGTAATAATCACCATTGTCAATCCACTTAAAGTCCTGTGTTTCATAAAGCTCACAATGCTTCACATAGGCATTGACATATTCTCTGATTCTTGAATATGTGGTCGGAAATCCGGTTGGGTTGACATCTTCTCGGTCTAGACCAAAATCTAAGATTTGGGTATGAAGATCATCCATGAGAAGGACTTCATTGTAGAATGCATTATCAAAGGAGACAAACGTACTCTTTTGATCAAGACTCTTATCTTCAAATTTTTCAAGATATGAGGTGACATGTTGAAAGTCTTTTAGTCCATAGAAGTAATCAAAAAGTAATGCACTAAAACGGTAGGTAAAGTCAATCAAAGGTTGATCAGCCTCTTTACTCTCCAGTGTCGCGCGATCAATGATTTCAAGGAGTGTTGCTTCATCATCGATGATATATAAACCATCTCCCATTTGATAGACATTCAAAGAGTAGCTCGTTAAGATGAGATTTGCGAGTTCTAAGGGAATATAATAAGATTCTTCTCTATATAAGATATCCATCCCATAGTCATTTAGATCAATCGTTAATCCCGCTGCATTATCGGATGTTTCAAATTCAGTCATCACAAGATCAGTCGTATAACTGAAATAACCTGGTCTGCTTAATGCTTGGTAAAAATTGAAATCATCATAAATTAGAAGATTGAGTGTGGGATCTATGGATAAACTGTATTCATCAAAGATTTCTCCTTCATCAGCTCCATATAGGACTGCGGTTATGGTCAAAGAGGATCCTTTTTCTATTGAATATGTATTGATTCCTGGCGATAGAAGACTTAAAAATTCTTCAACATCCACAAAAGAGATCCCTGGATAGCGATCATCTTTATGGGTATCAAAGAGCTCTGTATCAAAATTATACTCATTGATATAGTCATAGACTCTAAGTATTTTTTTGATTTCCATATGTTCTTGATCATTTTGGATATCGACTGGAGTTTCAATGATATCTTCAGGATCTTTTTGGCATGATGAAAAAAAGAAAATCAACATGATGAGTCCTAATACTTTAATATATTTCATATGTCCCCCTTAAAACAACAACGTTTGCGTTTGGTAGTATTGTATCAAAAAATCGTTTGAATGTCGTAAAATCTAAGAAAATAGAAAAAAGATCAACGTGATCTTCTTTCATTTTTGTTAAAAATGATTTAAGTTATAAATCAATCATGACTTCTTACGTTTTATGTAGTCCGCGTTGATCTTCTCATTCCAATGATCTTCGATTCTATCGAAAGATCTGAATTCATTGATCGCTTCATGAAGCGCTTCATAGTTGGTTTCAGTCCCTTTTTTGTCGTTATGGAAGTTCGCGACGCGACTTCTTTTAATCCCCAATCTGTCTGCTTCATTAAAACTATCGATGTTCGCACCTAAGAAAATGAACTCCCACCCATATTCTTCAGTTTCAATTGTAATCATTTTCTTGATATCAGCATAGGAATACTCACGACTTGCATTTTCCAATCCATCAGTGGTGATGACAAAAAGTACTTTTTCAGGTCTTTCTTCTTTACTTAAATGGCGATGGATTTGGGCAATCTTTGTAATCGAACGACCCATGGCATCCAGTAATGCGGTACATCCTCTGACATAGTAATCTTTTTCTGTCATCGGTTTGATTTCTTTTAAGTTTTTCCTGTTATGAAGCACTTCAAATCTGTCATCAAATAAAACCGTCGAAACCAAACAATCGCCTTCTAATTTTTTCTGTTTCTCAATCACACCATTAAAGCCACCAATCGTATCTTTCTCTAAACCACTCATCGATCCACTACGATCCAAAATAAAAACCAGTTCTACGTTTTGACTCATTCTTTCACCCTTTCTGATTTAAGAATAGCAAATAGTAAACTGGTTTTGGTCAACTGACAGGGGACAAGTTTAACTTTCAGCACCAATCAATTTCTGTTCATAATGGTAAAGCATGAGATTCACTTGATATAGATCATAAATTTCATTTTCGATGTGATATTGACAAATGATATCAAACTTCATA
>QZJX01000034.1 GCA_003599395.1 Ignavibacteriales bacterium
CGAGAGTGATTAATACTTCGTTCAATCACCACATCCAAATCAAACTGGTCAACACCAATATTAAACGACAATTGTCGATCATCTATCATTACCAGCTCAACATTTTTTCTTTTATTGAATTCTTCAATCAAAAACTTTTCATCTTTACGAATTAACGAATGTAAAAAACCTACTTTCATTGTTTTCTCTCTTTTGCTGTAATTAATTTATGGATTAAACAGCATCAAGAAGCGAATTGCTTATGATGCTTACAAACTTCTACTATATGAGGTAATTCGGAAAGTTCGACCATTCTTCCCTTTTGGCCGATTGTCTTTATTTCTTTTAGTACTTCTTTTTTCAATTCATCTTCAATGTTATCATAATTAATAACTTGTAGAGCATAATTTAGAGAAGCCATTCCCGACATGTGATCTAATGCGAACTTCCGTTCTCTTCCAACTAATTCTGGATTTAGACTTTCATAGTGCATTGGATTGATAGCGGCAGCATGTGTATGAACTCCGGCACAATGTGTGAATGCATTCTGACCAATAACCGGAAAGTTTAAAGGTATTGGTAGATTGGCGTGCTTGCTAACTAAGTCATACAGTTCGGGTAATAATTTCAGATTCCATTTGTCAATTTTAAAATCTGCTGCAAGTAAAGTTAATAACTGAGCAAGATCAACAATGCCGGCTCTCTCACCAAGTCCTAATACGGAAGCATCAACTATATTTGCACCGCCGCGAATACCGTCCATCGCGTTTGCTAATGCCAAACCTCTATCATTGTGGCAATGCACAGCTATCATCGGGTCAAGATTTTCATCTGTTAAACCATTCTTCAACTTTCTTACATAATCGTACATGTTGTGATCGGAACCGGGAATCATATAACCGGTTGTATCGGCAATACTAATAATATCTGCACCTGCTTTAACCGCTGCAACAGCAACCTTAATAACGTTTTCAAATTGAGAACGAACTGTATCTTCCGGAGTATATCTTATTAATAAATCCGGTTTAACACTTTTGGCATATTTAATCACATCGGTGATTTGTTGGATCGCCGCATCCAAATCTTTTTTGAATACTGTCGATAATCTTTCATCACTAACACAATAAAAAATTCCAATAAAACTCACTCCACAATCAAGAGCTTGATCTATATCTGATTTAACTGATCTTGAGTGTGCAGCAACTATGGCATTCAATTTCGAATGGGCAATGTTGTGAACTGCTGAGCGGATATCTTCGGTTACTGTAGGATGACCGGTTTCAATAATGTCTATACCGATTTCATCCAATAGACGAGCAATTGCAAGTTTGATGTGACGATCAAAATAAACACCGGGCGTTTGTTCACCCTCTCGTAATGTTGAATCCAATACCTTAATCAATTACTCGCCCCAATCTTCTTCTTCACTTGGAGCTTCGGCAAGTGTGAATGGATTAACACTTGTTACTTCTAATTCAGTTCCACAGTCAGGACACTCAATCAATTCACCTTTAACTGTATCTTCAGGCAGTTGAATATCCGCTGCACATACAGGGCACTCAGCCATTTTATATCCTTCATTTTTTTGAGATTAATAATTGGTGCGAAAGTACAGATAAATATTTTCTTTTACAACGAATTTTTATGAAATCAAAATACATTTTGTAAAACTTTTAATGAACTCAAAAAGAAAAACAGATCAATAACTACATCTCACAGAATTGACAAACTAAATCAAAGCGAGTTCATATATTCTCTTAATATCATCTCTGTACAACTTCACAAGATTTCCTATTGGTGCACGCAGTGATGCATTATCGGTAAGTTTGTCCAAATCTTTTTCAGTAACATTAATTTGTTTTAATGATGTTGGTGTACCAATTTCATCAAAGAACTCTTTTACTTTATCTATTGTTCGCAATGCGACATTCGCCTCATCCCCGTCAAGATCAAAAACATTTCTTCCTAGTTTAGCAAATTTTAGAATATCATTTTTATATACATATTTCATCCAAGCAGGAAACATTATCGACAGCCCAGCTCCGTGTGCTATATCATAAAACGCACTTAAAGAATGTTCAAGGGTATGCGTTGACCAATCACCCCAACTTCTTCCTGCACCATTAATTCCATTTAATGCAAGAGTTGCAGACCATGCAAGATTTGCACGTGATTCATAATTATCAGGATTAGCCAAAAGTATTCTAACATGTTTCATGGTAGTCCGTAGTATTCCTTCAGCAATTTCATCTTGTATGTCTGTGTTTTTTGTTCCGTCAAAATAAAGTTCAAACACATGCGACATTGTATCGACTGCACCGTTAATTGTTTGTTCAACCGGCAAAGTCATTTGTACTGTTGGATCAATTACGGTTACTCTTGGGAAGGAATTGTACCCTGCAGAGAAAGCCCATTTCTTTTTTTCATCTTCTTTGGTAATTACTGCGAATGCATTCATTTCTGAGGCAGTCGCTGAAAGAGTTAAAACGGTAAAAATCGGAATCCCTCTTGTAGCTTTCTTTTTTCCTTCGAATGCATCCCAAATATTGCCATCAAAAAGAACTCCGGCAGCAATTGCTTTAGCACTGTCAATAACACTTCCACCTCCTACTGCTAAAACAGCTTCAAGTTTTTCATTCTTACAAAGATCAATTCCTTTTTGCACTTTTGTTAGTACAGGATTTGGTTTAACTCCCCCGAGTTCAATCCATTCAATCCCATTTTTGTTTAATGAATCAGTGACTTGTTGATAAACTCCATTCTTGAAAATAGATGATTTGCCATAGTGTAATAAAACTTTCTTAATATTATTGGATGCTATTTCGCTTCCGATTTTTTCAATCATTCCCTTCCCAAACAAAATCTTTGTTGGATTTACAAATTCAAAATTTTTCATATTTTTAAGCCTTTCTTAAATAAGATATTTTATCTTGTTTGCTGTTTTGTATTCTTGAGTTAAAACAGCAATTAATTTGCCATGAATATCCAATAATATTCGATTTTTCTTTAATTTGAACTAAAGTGTGTCTAATTTTGTATAGAACATTATATCCTTTTTTAATTGTTGAAAAAAACTATAAACAATCGAGATAATATAAGAAAATGGGCGAAAAAGAAGTTAGTAAGTATCATCAAGAATTATTTAATCATTTCGGATACAATTACGGTTTTGTTGCCGACCTACTTGAAAAGTATTTTGAAAATTCAAATTCGGTTTCTGAATATTGGCAAAACTATTTTGACGATTTGACAAGTGGTTCGCAAAGTAAAAACGAACAAACAAAAACCGAATCAAAAGGGAGCAAAAACAAATCTGCTTCACTTCAACTTTCCCCTTCTTTTGAAATATCCGAGGAAGACGAACCTCAAAGTATAACGGGTGTCGGTGCGAAAATTATTGAGAACATGAATAATAGTTTAACAATCCCGACTGCAACTTCATTGCGAACAATTTCGGTTAAACTATTGGAAGAGAATAGAAGAATAATTAACCAGCACTTAAAAAGATTACATGGTAGAAAATTATCCTTTACTCATATAGTTGCTTATGCACTTGTTCAAGCTGTTAAGAAAATGCCGAACATGAACAATTCTTTTGCGGTACTCGATAACCAGCCACATCTCGTCAAAAAACTATATATCAATTTAGGATTGGCGGTTGATATAGAACGAAAAGACGGAACTCGTTCACTTATTGTCCCGAATATTAAAAAAGCCGGTAGAATGAATTTTAAACAATTTTGTGATGCATATGATGACTTAATCGGCAAAGCAAAATCCGGCAAAATTGAGCCCAAGGATTTTCAAAATTCTACTATTACTTTAACAAACCCAGGTGGAATAGGAACAGTTTCCTCCACACCAAGGTTAATGACGGGACAAGGTTGTATACTTGCGGTCGGCGCAATTGATTATCCTTCCGAATTCAAAGCGATGCATCAAACAGCCTTGGCAAGTTTGGGAATCGGCAAAGTAATGAATGTAACAAGCACTTATGATCATAGAGTAATTCAAGGAGCTGAATCGGGTGAATTCTTAAAATATTTTGATGAGCTTTTACTTGGGCAGAATAATTTTTACGAGAGTCTTTTTGAAGATTTGGAAATACCTCAGCGTCCTGTAAACTGGAGAACCGATACAACTTCAACTCAAAACGGTGTGGTTTCCGACAATGAAGAAATTGAAAAACAAGCGATTATTCTTCAGTTAATAAATATGTATCGTGTACGTGGACATCTAATTGCAAATCTGAATCCGCTATCTAAAACTGCTGCATACCATGAGGAGTTAGACCCCTCAACTTATGGATTTACAATTTGGGATTATGATAGAAAGTTTATCACCGGGAATCTTGCCGGTATGGCAACCGGTACACTTCGCGAAATATTGGAAGCACTTCATCAAACATATTGTGAGATGATTGGTATTGAGTACATGCATATTCAAAATCCAAGTGAAAAAGCTTGGCTGCAAAGTAAAATGGAACCGGTAAGAAATCTTCCACATTACGAAACCGATGTTAAAAAACGTATTATGGATAAATTAATTATTGCCGAGGGTTTTGAACATTTTCTACATACTCGTTTTGTGGGTCACAAAAGATTTTCGCTTGAAGGCTCGGAAACTCTAATTCCCGTTATGGATAGATTATTAGGTGTTGCGGCAGATAATGGAGTAGAAGAAGTATTTCTTGGTATGGCCCATAGAGGTAGATTAAATGTTCTATCTAATGTTTTAGGTAAAGATTATAGCAAAATATTTTCTGAATTTGAAGAAGATTTAAATCCCGATGTACCACAAGGAACTGGTGATGTCAAATATCACTTGGGAGCAAACGGAGAATACGAAACTTATAACGGTAAAAAAATAAATGTTTCGATTGCATCAAATCCAAGTCATCTTGAATGGGTAAATCCGGTTGTAGAGGGTGTTGTTAGAGCAAAACAACAAAGATCTGAAGATACCTCACGCGATAAAATTATTCCGGTTTTGATTCATGGTGATGCTGCATTTGCCGGGCAAGGAGTAGTTGCCGAAACATTAAATTTATCTCAACTAAAAGGTTATAGGACCGGCGGTACAATTCATATAATAATTAATAACCAAATTGGATTTACAACCTCTCCCGAAGATGCTCGTTCTTCACCTTATGCAACCGACGTTGCCAAAATGGTACAAGCTCCAATCTTCCATGTCAACGGTGATGATCCCGAAGCTTCTGTTTGGGTAACTGAATTAGCATTCCAATATCGCCAAAAATTTAATAAAGATGTTGTGATTGATTTATTCGGCTATAGAAGACATGGACATAACGAAGGTGATGATCCGGTCTATACTCAACCACTCATGTACAAGAAAATAAAAAGTCATCCTTCCGTTAAGCAGATCTATGCTAATAAATTAATTAGTGAGAAAATTTATACTCAAAAAGAAATAGACAAGTTTGATTCTGAAATTTTTGATAAACTTGATAAATCACTTAAAGAATCGAAGAAAACAAAAATTTCATTTAGACCTGATAGACCTTGGGCGATTTCAAAAGAAGAGTATGAAAAAAAGCATGAATCCCAAACTTCAAAAGTTAGTATTGATAAACTAAATGAAGTAGTAAAAGGACTTACAAAATTTTCCGATAATTTTACGCTGAATCCAAAGTTGAAAAAACAAATTGAGAAGCGAAAAGAATTTTTTACCGGAAGTACAAGAATTGACTGGGCATTTGCCGAAGCATTGGCGTTTGGTTCTTTATTAATTGAAGGAATTCCGGTTAGGTTAAGCGGTCAAGACAGTGCCCGCGGAACTTTCAGCCAACGGCATTTAATTCTAACTGATATGAATGACGGAAGTGAAATTATTCCTCACAATTCAATTAGAGCAGAACAAGCATTACTTGAACCGTTAGATAGCTTCCTTTCCGAAGCAGCCGTATTAGGTTTTGAGTTCGGTTATAGTGCAGCCGATCCTAAAACTTTAGTATTATGGGAAGCACAGTTTGGAGATTTTGCAAACGGCGCTCAAGTAATAATTGATAATTTTATTTGCTGTTCTTATACAAAATGGAATCTGCCAAATAATTTAGTTTTATTATTACCGCATGGACAAGAGGGTCAAGGTCCCGAACATTCAAGCGCAAGGTTGGAACGGTTTCTGATTCTTTGTGCTGAAAACAATATGTATGTTGCTAATCCAACAACTCCGGCACAGTATTTTCATTTGTTGAGAAGACAGATGACCGACGGACAGGAGAAACCATTGATTGTAATGACTCCGAAGAGCTTACTGCGTTTACCTGCCGCCCGTTCCGAGGTTAAAGAATTTACCGATGGCGAATTCAAAACAATTATTGATGATGATCGTGTTTCGGATAAATCCTCAATTACAAATTTAATTTTTACCAGCGGCAAAATTTATTACGATCTTGTTAAATATCAGGAAGCCGAACAAAAAATGAACTCCGCAATTGTAAGGATTGAACAATACTATCCTCTCGATCTTGATCAGATTAAATCCATAATAAAATCTTATCAAAAAGTTAAAAAGATAAAGTGGGTTCAAGAAGAACCGCGCAATATGGGCGCTTGGAATTTCTTATTTCCGAAGTTCTTGGATATTATGGGTTCGAAAAATAAGATTGAATACGTGGGTAAACCGGAAAGTCCTAGTCCTGCTCCCGGTTCATTAAAAATGCATACAAAGTCACAAGAGGAAGTTTTGAAGAAAGCTTTTAAATAGACGATTTGGATTGAAATTTAACGCAAACTAAAAACCCGACTTTTGGGAAAAGTCGGGTTTTTTAATGTCGCAATTAAGTTGAAACTAATAAAAAATAGAAACCTTATAAAACTGTTTTAGTCTCTTCAATTTCACCGGAAGCAAGAATTTGATCTTGTTCAACATTAAGACTATCAAGTTTTAGTTTAAGGTCTGACATAAAAGTCCAATACTGTTCATGTAATTCTTTGTCAACAGGTTTAGAAGGTGGAAATTCTTGAGTTAGAAAATTTACAGGTTTTCCGTTTACATAAAATCTAAAATCCAAATGAGGACCAGTTGATAAACCGGTGCTTCCAACATAACCTATAATTTGACCTTGTCTAACAGTTACACCTTTATTTATTCCTTTCCCAAACTTAGAAAGATGTAAATAAGCCGTTGAGTAAGTTCCATTATGCTTTATCTTTAACCAATTGCCGTTACCTCTTTGATATCCTTTTTCCACTACAACACCGTCGCCAATAGCTTGTATTGGAGTTCCGGTCGGAGCAGCGTAATCAATTCCATGATGCGGGCGGTAAATTCTTAAAACCGGATGAAGTCGGCTATTGCTGAATCTAGAACTTATTCTACCAAATTTAAGTGGTGCTTTTAAGAATGCTTTTCGTAAACTATTTCCCTCTTCATCAAAGTAATCCGGTACTTCCCCTTCTTCGAAGTAAAATCCATAATAATCCTTACCGCGATGGTTAAAAACGGCAGCTTGAATCCTTCCAACCGTCATGAATTCACCATCCAGCAACTTTTCTTCATAAATAATTTTAAAACTATCACCGGCTTGGATTCCATAAAAATCTATCTGCCAAGCAAAAACCTCTGAAAGCTTCAGAGCTAGCAATGGACTAACTTTTAATTCAGCTAATGTTTGATATAATGAATTGTGAATAGTACCGGCAATTCGAGTCTCCCTTATCTCAACTTCTTTTTCACCCGAAATAACGTTGATAGAATCACTCAAATCAAACACATAATACTTTAGAGGTGTTTCTTGGTAAACAAAATACTTGACTCTGTTTACAGAATCCGGTTCAATATACAGAATGTAATCTTTGCCGCTTTGTATTTTACGAATGTCAAAAACATCTTTGGATACTTGAGCAATATTGTGAATTTGTTGATAGCTAACTTTGTGAGGTAATAAGATATCCGTCAATGTTTGATTTTTCTTTACTCGTTCTCTGATTTCGATTAATGAATCGGCAATTAAACCAAATTCATTATAAGTAATTTTCTCTTCGAGCGATAAATTCTCCTTTTCTAATTCACCATCAGAACACGCAAATAAAAAAACTAGAAGGAGAAATACTACGGCAAATCTATAATTCATGTATCTATTAATCCTTTTGATCTTGGAGGATACGGTTTATAATTTCAACCGAAGTAATTCCTTCGGCTTCTGCATTAAAGTTGGGTATAATTCTATGGCGTAATACTGGAATCATTGATTCCTTAACATCAGAAATATTTGGTGTGAATCTACCATTCATTACAGCTTTTGTTTTTGCGGCAAGTATTAAATATTGTGAAGCTCTTGGACCCGCGCCCCAATTCACCCATTGCTTTACATAATCTTTTGTTGTGCTGTTAACTCTTGTTTCACTAACACATTTAACCGCAAACTCAATAACATTGTCAGCAACCGGTACACGTCGAATTAATTGTTGATATTTAATTATTTCGGCTGCGTCAATTACTTTGTTCAAATTGGGTTGATAACTGCTAGTTGTATTTTTTATAATCTCTAACTCTTCGTTAAATGAAGGATAGTTGAGCCAAAGATTGAACATAAAACGATCCAATTGAGCTTCCGGTAACGGATACGTTCCCTCTTGTTCAATCGGGTTTTGAGTTGCTAATACAAAAAATGGTTCTTCTAATGTATATGAATGACCAGCAGCAGTAACACGATGTTCTTGCATAGCCTCCAAAAGTGCGGCTTGAGTTTTTGGCGGAGTTCTATTTATTTCATCGGCAAGAATTATATTCGCAAAAATAGGACCTTTGATAAATCGAAAATTTCTTTGATGGGTTGTTTTATCTTCATCAATTATTTCCGTACCGGTTATGTCTCCGGGCATTAGATCAGGTGTGAATTGTATTCTATTAAAATTAAGATTCAGCACGTCAGCAAGAGTTCGTATCAATAATGTTTTTGCTAAACCCGGAACACCTACTAATAGACAATGACCTTGTGCAAGAAATGCGACTAATAAGCTGTCAACAATTTCATCTTGACCAACAATAACTTTCTTTATTTCTTTTCTAATCGATTCAATTGATTGATTTAATTTCCCAACCAACTCAACATCTTTTGAATCCGTAAATTGTGTCAACTCTCCCCCAATCTATATTCTAAGTTCCCAATAAATTTTTTCTTTTAATTCTTCTATCCATTTAGTGTATTGCTTCTGACGTTTATGATAAATTGCTAAGCGTTTAATTTCATCATAGTCACCTTCAAAAGTTGGACGATGTTCGGGAACTCTATTATTAACTTTTATAATGTGATATCCATAAGTTTTATTATCCAGCTCTAATCTTTTGGGAAAACTAATTTCACCGATAGCCATTCCATAAACACGATCACGAAGAGTTTTATCCAATTGTGAAACTTCAAATTTGCCCAGACTGCCGCCCAACTTTGCGGTTTCGGTGTCATCGCTATATTTTTTGGCAAAGTAATCAAAGCTTTTGTGACCTTGCATTAAACTATCACGAATTTCATTTAATGTTTCTATAGCATCAAGATCGGATTCATCATCACTGCTTACTTTGATCAAAATATGTCTAGTTTGTATTGACTCACCTCTTCTCTCCAGCATTTCGATAATATGATATCCAACCGGAGATTCAACCACACCTGAAATCTCGCCTTCGGCAAGCTGGAAAGCAGCAGCTTCAAATTGAGGGAAGAAGACTCCACGTTTCACAAATCCCAGTTCCCCACCTCGAGCTGCACTACCCGGATCATCAGAATATTTTTTTGCAAGCGAAGCAAAATCAGCTCCGGATTTAATCGAATCAAGTAAACTTTGTGCAAACTCTTTCGCTTTAGCTTTTAGTCTCTCGCCTTGTTGAGGATTAATAAAAATATGCGATAGTTCAAATCTTTCTGGAATCAATCCTAAAGAATCTTGATATGTTTCAAAAAATTCTTGTACTTCGCGACGAGTAGCGTCTAATTGCCCGAAATGTTTTTGTTGAACCATATTACTCATCATATTCTTTCGAACTTCATCACGCAATTCACGGCGAATTTTTTCGATACTCATTCCGTATGCTTGTTCCATTCTTTCTTGCGAACCATATTGTGAAATGAAGAAGTTAAGCTGATTTTGCAATTGGTTATTTACTTCCTCATCTGAAACTGTGATAGAATCTAGCTCTGCTTGTGCATATAGCAATTTTTCTTCAATCATTTTTGTTAGAATTGTATTTTGCAATTCGGGATTCTTCGGATCAATATTTCTTTGTGCCGCAACATAAGCTACTTGAAGATTTAATTCTGATTGAAGAATGATTTCATTATTAACAACGGCAATTATTCTATCTAATGATTCTTGTGCAAAAATTGTATAGACAAGAAGTAATGCAATTATAATTTTTTTCATCAATTTACCTATTAATTATTACATCGTATTTTGAGTAAAGGTCTTGAATTAATTCGTCATATTTTTGAGAATTTATCATAGCAAAATATCTTTGCTTAACATAATCTTTGATATATTCATAATCCGGGATAGAATTCGGGTCGAACACTCTAATCAGCTGAACGATATTAAAGTTACCCGGTTGCGTTTCAAATATTATACTTGTTTCACTTTCTTCCAGATTATTAAGAACAATTTTAACTTGATTTGAAATAATTTGATAATCATAAGAGAACTTCTCTGTTGTAAATTCAACAATTGATTTATCACCCGAGAAAACATTTACAGTTTTATTCCAATCACTTTCAATAAGTGTGGATCTAAATTGTATTGCTTTTGTTTCATCCGAAAACGAAGCTCTATTGAAAACAAAAGCTTTATTTGAGATATACAATTCATCTTTATTTTGTTCGTAATAATTTCTTAGAACAACTTCATCCATATTATTTTCTTGTTCATTAAGTAATTGTCTTAAGTAAAGTGCAATTGCAATTCTTTTATTACTTTCGTTTACAAGCTCGAGATATTCTTGTGTCGCAAATATTCCTTTCTCTCTTGATTCCAATTGTAATATTTCGGAATCAACCCAATCTCTAACAACTTCTTCTTTATATTTATTTTTGTTGTTAGTAAACAATAACAAAGAATCTAGATTCTCCTCAGTTAATACTCTATCTCCAACTTTTGCGACAATGGTTGGAGGAATTTCCTTTTCCTTACAGCCAAAAACGGCAAGTATAAAAAGTAATATTAAACTAATTACTATGTGTTTTTGATAACCGGTCATAATATAATTCCGGTTCATATATTTTCCGTAAATTACTTAAGTATTCTTCTTCTAATTTTTTAGTCTGTTGTTCTTGCCAAATCCCCATCACTTCCGATTTTGCTTCGTCAAAACTTTTAGTTCGTGATGGCAATTTTTCAATTAATTTAACAATATACCAATCGTTTTCAACTTTGAACGGTTGGGAAATATCCCCTTCGTTCGACAAGTTGTTAGCAGCCTTTGCCACTTCACTAGAATTAACATTTTGTAATAATTTCTCGCCGGATTTACTTCTTAGTTTTGCATTTTTAGAATTTTCCTCAAGAATGGTGGAGAATTCCGTACCATCGTTTAATAAACTATAATCCTTCTTAATGTTGTTTTCATCAGGTCTATAAATTACCGAATAGGAGACTCTATCTGGCCAGATAAAGTTATCCTTATTTTGTTCGTAGATAACTTCAAGTTGAGTTGTATCGACAGCTAGCTTATTCCAAATTTCTTCTTCTTGTAATTTAAAAATATAAAGTCCATTGCGATAATCATTCATCAGTTTTGCGAATTCTGTATTACCTTCTCTAAGCTCAAAAGCCTTTTTTGCCATCAATGATTCATATGTATAATCTAAGAACATTTTGAACATATTCATCTCTGTCATTTTGAATGTTTGGTAATTAGGATTGTCTTTGAACCATTCCAACACACCATCAAGTGTTATGTCCCCATCATTTCTTTTAACAATTATACTATCACCATAGTTATTTCTTAATTTACTTGTCCAATAAGTTTCACCGAATGTTAGAGAATCGTTTCCGACACTAACTTTGGCTTTCAAATCTTCATTCATTTCAAAACCGTATTCAGCTTTCAATTTGTTCAGATACTTTTCCTTGTGAGGAGCGAATAAGGTACGCTGATATGTTGATTTAAAACTTTCTTTCTCGTCTTCGAACGAAGGGTATTCTTTTATCTCGTCAAGTTGAATAATATGATAACCGAAACGGGTCTCAACTATGTCGGAGATTTCACCAACTTTTAAATTAAAAACTGCTTCATCAAAGGGTTGAACCATCATTCTTCTTTGGAAGAAACCAAGATCACCGCCTCGCTGTGCACTGCCTTCGTCATCTGAATATTTAATTGCCAGATCGTAAAAAGCTTGTCCTTCATTGAGTCTTTCTTGAACTTCTTTAATCTTTTCAAAGGCAGCATTAGTATCAAGACCCGTACCTTGTCTAAAACTAGCGAGTATATGACGTGCTTTTATTTGATATTTACGCGGCTGCTCATCAACTACTTTTAAAATATGAACACCATATTTAGTTTGAATCGGGTTCGGATATACTTCACCTTTATTTGTAGTATACATTGCATCATCAAATTCGGGGACAGTTTGTCCGGCAGTTAACCAATACACATCACCACTATCAGCTCTCGAGAAATCATCATCAGTATTTTCATAAGCAAGTTTTTCAAAATTTTCACCGTTTTTAATTCTAGTAAGAATTTCATTGGCTTTGTCTACAGCTTCTTCAGTGCTGATCGAATCGGTTCTAATCAGAATATGTTTAATTCGTTTTTCGATTTTTCTTTTTTCGTAAAAATCTTTTAAACCGGGCTCTATTATATATTTTTCTTCTATGTACGGAATACCGACAGTTTTTGTATAATCATCAATTTCCTTTTGTACTACCGGATCATGATCGAAGCCTCGAACTTTTGCGTCTCTTAGTTTCATCTTATAGTTAACATATAGTGGTAAAAACTCTTTAATATCTTCGGTTGAGTCGGCTTTAGACTTTTCTGATTCACTTAAATTATTATAGAAAGCATCTTTCAATTCAGTATATGTGATTTCCTCTTGCCCATATTTAGCAACAACTGTTTGTTCACTCGATGAACATGAAATTAAAAGTGATATTAGAAGAACATTTAAGACAATCATTAATACTTTTCGCATATATTACCCTTGCATTTATTTTACTAAAAAAATTTTGTTGTTTCCGTTTTTAGATTGATAGGACAAAGTATTTCTTTCCCAAAAAACTTTGTCTGTGTAGCCTTGGATTTTATCATTCTTATTTGTGTTAACTAAACGATATTCCGAAATGGCGGCAAATTTTGGGTCTATTTCAATTCCGCAATAACTACGTCCTAATTTTTTTGCAACGACAGATGATGTACCTGAACCTAGAAAAGGATCAAAGACAAAATCATTTTTATTAGTACTAGCTAAAACCAACTTTGCAATCAACTTCTCCGGTTTTTGTGTTGGATGTTCCGTATTCTCGGGCATTGACCAAAACGGAACCGAAATATCCGTCCAAATATTTGATGGGTAAGTAATTCTAAAATTGCCGTTTGTCCCATCCCAATCTTTTGGTTCACCGTTTTCATTTTTATAAGGGGCAATGACTTTACGTTTAAGTTTAACGTCTTCTACATTAAATGTATAATTGTTGCCGAGAGTACAAAACCAAATGTCTTCGGAGTTTTGTTTCCAGTTTGATTTAGAACCTCTACCTTTTTCGCGTTCCCAAGTAATTCGATTTCTTACTTTAAAATATTTTTCTAAAACTAGGTGTACCGAAGTTGAACTATACCAATCAGAGCAAAAATAAATTGATGCATTTTCTTTTAATGTATGAAATACTCTATTTATTAAGTCATCAATCCATTCAGCGTATTCATTTATGTTCTTTTTTGTAAATGTACTCGAGTTAAAAGTTTTATAAAGATTATAAGGTGGATCAAGAATTAAAAGATCAACAAAATTATCCGGCATAAATTGAAGTGCCTCAAATGTATCCTGCCGGATTGTTGTATTCCTTATTTTCGAAATAGACGCTTTAGAATCTAATTGAATTAGAGTTTTAGAAATTTCCCGAGCCTTTTGCTGACTAATTTTTAATGTTCTATTTCGTACGGTTTTCGTATTTAAATTCATAGATATAAGTTACTTGACTTTTGCTCCGGATGGAACATGTTGATCGACTTCAATAACTGAAACACCCTCACCGCTATCAGCCGCTAAGATCATTCCTTGTGACTCATTTCCAAAAAGTTTAGCAGGCTTCAAATTTGAAACTATTATAACCTTTTTGCCAACTAATTGTTCCGGTTTATAGCTTTTTGCTATACCGGCAACAACTTGTCTTTTTTCGTCACCAATTTTAACCTGAAGTTTTAAAAGCTTGTCACTTTTGGGGATATTCTCAGCTTCAATAACTTCTGCGACTTTTAATTTTATCTTAGTAAAATCTTCTATCGAGATTTGTTCCGCTTCAATTACTTCGACATCAGTTTTTCCTAACTTATTAATTTGTTTTTCGATCACTTCATCCTCAATCTTTGTAAATAATATACTGGCTTCATGTAATTGGTGACCGTCATCTAAATTCTTTCCAGTATTTGAGAACCAATCAGTAAGTTTTGCATTCAACATTCCCAGAATTCTTTCTGATGAAGTTGGGATAATCGGATTTATCAATATTGCCAAACTATATATCGTCTGTAAACAAATATTTAGCGTAGTGCCGCATTTCTCTTTATCTGATTTAATAGTTTTCCATGGCTGAGAATCGTTAAAATATTTGTTACCGGCACGAGCTAAATTCATAACCTCTAGTGTGGCTTCTTTTATTTTATATTTTTCTATAAGGTCACTTACTTTTTTAGGATAGGACTCTAATAGAGAAATCATTTCTTTATCGATATCAGCTAGCTTGGATTGTTCCGGAACTCTTCCTTCAAAATTTTTATGGACGAATGTAAATGTTCTGTTGATAAAGTTACCTAAGATATCGGCCAATTCATCATTATTTTTTGATTGAAATTCCTTCCAGTAAAAATCAGTGTCTTTATTTTCGGGTAAATTTGACGCGAGTGTGTAACGAAGAGAATCTGCCGGGAAAAGATTTAGAAAATCGATCACGTCTATTCCCCAACCACGCGATTTTGAAAATTTCTTTCCTTCAAAATTTAGAAATTCATTAGCCGGAACATTTTGCGGCATAATAAATTTATCCTCATTAACATCATTCCAAGCCATTAGTATTACTTGAAAAATAATTGTATGGAACACAATATTGTCTTTACCAATAAATGCAACATATTTTGTTTTTTCATCCTGCCAATATTTTCTCCAAAGTTGCGAATCATTTTTCTGTTTCGATAATTCCATAGTGGCAGAGATATAACCGAGCACGGCTTCAAACCATACATAGATTACTTTACCTTCCGCATTATCCAGAGGTACTTTTATCCCCCAATCCAAATCACGCGTAATTGCACGATCGCCCAAACCTTCTTTGAACCAATTTTTACAATACTTTAGAACATTGTCTTTCCAATTATACTTTTCGTGCATTTCATCTATATATTTTTCAATTCGATCTTGAAAGTTTCCGAGCGGGAAAAACCAGTGAGAGGTTTCTTTTAATTTTGGAGTTTCTCCGGTCACTTTACTTTTGGGATTTTTTAATTCCGATGGATCATATAATGATCCGCAGCTTTCACATTCATCACTTCGTGCTTCTTCGTATCCGCATTTCGGACAAGTACCTTCAACATATCTATCAGGTAAAAACATTTTAGCTTTTTCATCATAAAACTGTAATGATTTTTTTTCTTTTAGAAGTCCTTGATCATAAAAACTCTTGAAAAAATTTCGAGCGTTTTCATGATGAATTGGAAGTGAAGTTCGTGAATAAATGTCGAAGGACATTCCAAATTTTTCAAAAGCTTCTTTGTTGATATTATGATAACGGTCAATAATTACTTGCGGTTTAACTTTTTCTTTATCTGCTGTGATTGTTATAGGTACTCCATGTTCATCCGAACCGCATATATAAAGAATATCACTACCTTTAAGTCGATGATATCTCACATAAATATCTGCCGGTAAATAAGCGCCGCTGAGATGTCCTAGATGAATAGGACCATTGGCATAAGGCAACGCCGATGTGACCAAAATCTTTTCTTTTTCCACGTAAAAACCATTTTTAATTAGCTCTAAATATAAGAAATTTTTAAGAAATTAGATTTGGAATGAAGTGGCTTGTATCGGTATTTTGCAATTAGTGTAGGGAAAGATTCCGGGTCTAACCCGGAATCTAAGGATTATCCCTAACAAATAATTATACTATTTCAACTAATTGTATATCAAAGGTAAGATCTTTACCGGCAAGTGGATGGTTTGCATCTAATTCGATATGTGTGTCAGTCAGGTCCGTAACCGTAACAATTACATTTTGTCCATTATCTTGAGGAAGTTGAAATTTTTGTCCGACTTCAGGGTTAAATTCAGCAGGGAGCTGACTTTTTTCAACTTTTAGAACCATTTCGTCAATTTTTGGTCCATATGCATCTTCACTTGGGATTTCCACGGTAACCGAATCCCCCGTTTTCAGACCAATAACCGCATTTTCAAACCCGGCAATGACTTGTTGCTCACCAATTTGAAATTCAAGAGGTTCTCTCCCTTTTGAAGAATCAAATTCTGATCCATCGTTTAGTTTCCCAGTATAATGTACTTTAACGGTATCACCTTTTTTTGCTTCACTCATCTTTAATTCCTTTTTGATTAAAAAATAAAGCCGTTCAGATTGAACGGCTTTCAAAGGTAAAAAATTATCCCTCAATACCATTGTACATCTCTTCAATTAAATGAGAATACCTTTCTTCAACTACTTTTCTTTTAATTTTTAATGAAGGAGTCATTTCACCGCCTTCAATCGAGAATGGTTTATCAAGAACTTTGAATTTTCTTACTCTTTCATAATTGGCTAGTTTTTTCTGAAATTCACCAAGTTCTTTTTCAAGTAGTTCATTGATCTGTTTTTTCTCAATTAACTCTTCCGCGGTTTTGTATTGAATTCTATTTGCGTCTGCATATTCTTTTAATGCTTCAAAATCCGGAACAATTAATGCGCTTAAAAACATTCTTCTATCGCCAATTAATACAAATTGATCGATATATTTACTTGCTAGGAACATATTTTCGATCGGCGTTGGTGCTATATATTTCCCACCTGAAGTTTTGAAAAGATGTTTTTTACGGTCAGTAATAATTAAGAATCCCTCTGCATCAAACACTCCGATATCACCAGTATGCAGCCAACCATCTTTAATTGTCTCTTCAGTTTCTTTTTTATTTTTGTAATAACCTTGCATTATGTTTGGACCCGCGGCTAATATTTCACCATCCTGTGCAATTTTGACTTCAACTCCGGGCATAGGTTTGCCAACAGAACCGAACTTATAATCGTTCAATCGGTTGGCAGAAATAACGGGAGAAGATTCAGTTAATCCATATCCTTCAATTACAAGTAATCCAACCGATTCAAAAAATTGTCCGAGGTCGCGTGATAATGCAGCACCTCCTGAGATAAAGAATCTTAAATTTCCGCCTGTTCGTTCACGTAATTTTTTATAAACTAATTTATCAGCCAAAGCTCTTTTAACAGCTAGTCCGATCGGGACACCATCTCTGCTCTTTTTAGCATCCATATAATTTCTGCCGACCTCTAATGCCCAGTTAAATATTTTCTGTTTTTTCGCCGGCTGTGATTCAACATTGCGTTTTATTCTACTGTAAATTCTTTCGAAAAGTCTCGGAACTGCAGTCATAATTGTTGGTTTTATCTCGCCCATATTCTGAGCAACTTTTTCGATACTTTCGGCATAACAAATCATACCACCACACGAGAATGCAGTGTAATAACCCGCCATTCTTTCAAAGATATGACAGAGGGGTAAGAAAGAAAGGAAAATATCATTTTCATCAATATGGAAAATTTCGTGAGCTGCTTTAACGTTCGAAACAATATTTTTATGAGTCAACATTACACCTTTTGGTTCACCGGTTGTACCGGATGTATAAATAATGGTACACAAATCATCTTCGTTACAAAGTTTGGCACTTTCCCCAAAATGATTAGGATTTTCAGATTTAAATTGAGTGCCTTTATCCAATACATTCTGGAATGAATAAACATCTTGCTCATTCCCAGCATCTTCATTGTTCATTACAACAATAAACTTTAGATTTTTACATTCGTTTCTAATCTTCAATACCTTATTTAACTGAAACTTATTTGAAACAATAATACCTACCGATTCTGAATTGTTAAGAATAAACTGAATTGTTTCCGAGGTTGAAATGGGATACAAAGGCACATCTATTGCACCAAGACCTAATATTGCCATATCTGAATAAACCCATTCAGGGCGATTCTCTGCAATTATTGCAACTTTATCATTTCTTTTTACACCCAGAGATGCTAATCCATTTGCAAATTTTTCAGTTGTATCAAATAATTGTTGATATGATATATCGGAGTATTCGCTTGTATATTTATATCTCAAAACTGGACGATTTTTACCAACTGCAAACTCCTTTGTAATCTGAAAAAACAATTGCGGAATTGTTTTAAAGTCCTTATAAATAGGCATTCTTCTCTCCTTCAAAGTTAGGGTCTTAATTTACGTGGGTGAGGTAAAAATTGCAATAAAATCCGATTAAAAATATGAATATCCTGTATATGAAATAATTTCTTTAGGGATGATAATTTTAGTATTATTGCGGTTTATTATTCTAAAAAGATGAAATTAATTCGGAAAATATATGACTGGATGCTGCACTGGGCCGAAACTCCTTACGGGCCAATAGCTTTATTTATTTTAGCTTTTGCAGAAGCATCCTTCTTCCCTATTCCGCCTGATGCCTTATTAATTGCGTTAGCTTTAGGTGCAAGGACAAAATCGTTTCAGTTCGCAATTAATAGTACAGTCGGTTCAGTATTAGGGGCTTTACTCGGCTACGCTATCGGACATTTTCTTTGGTGGGGTACAGACGATAGTTTTTCCGCAATCGCACTTTTCTTTTTTGATAACATACCGGGTTTTACGCAAGAAATTTTTTATAATGTAAAAAGTCTTTACGACGAATGGAATTTTTGGATAATTTTTACTGCCGGATTTACACCAATTCCCTATAAAGTTTTTACCATATCTGGTGGAGCATTCGAGATTAATCTCATGTTGTTTGTAATTGCCTCTATAATTAGCAGAGCTGCACGTTTCTTTCTGGTTGCTTACTTAATTTGGAGATTCGGACCTCAGATAAAAAGCTTCATCGACAAATATTTTAATTTACTTGCAATCGCTTTTACAGTATTATTGATCGGCGGGTTTGTTTTGATAAAATATCTTATTTAAAAAAAGCGGTTGCAAATCATAGTAATTAACAACCGCGTTAAAATTATTTACCTAATGACGCTTTTGTTCTATTAACTATATTCTCAATACTAAAACCATATTTTTCAAAAATTACTTCAAGCGGTGCAGAAGCCCCAAACTTTTCGATACTGATACACTCTCCGGCGTCACCAACATATTTTTCCCATCCTTGTTTAACACCGGCCTCAATTGATATTCTAACTTTTATATCTTTTGGAATAATAGAATTTTTATATTCATCATCTTGCATCTCAAACAATTCCCAACTAGGAAAACTAACTACTCGAGTTTTTATTCCTTGAGTTTCCAATTTTTCTGAAGCATTTATTGCTAGGTCTACTTCCGAACCTGTTGATAAAAGAATCGCATCCGGTTTACCTTTGGTATCTTTAATTATATATGCGCCTTTTTTTAATCCCTCAGCCGATGCATATTTATTTCGGTCAACTATTTTAATCTTTTGTCGTGTTAATACTATCGCAACGGGGCCAGATTTATGCTCAAGTGCGGCTTGCCATGCATAAGTTGTCTCATTTGCATCGGAAGGACGAATAACAACTAAACCGGGAATTGCTCGAAGCGAAGAAAGATGTTCAACCGGTTGGTGAGTCGGTCCATCTTCTCCTAAGCCAATACTATCGTGAGTGAAAACATATATTGGTCTTATGTGTGAGAGAGATGCGAGTCTAATTGCCGGACGAAGATAATCTGAGAATACTAAAAATGTTGCACCGTAAGGAATCACGCCGCCATAAAGTGCCATGCCGTTAAGTATAGCTGCCATACCAAATTCACGAATACCAAAATTTATATTTCTTCCGTTTCTATTTTCAGCAGAAAAATCTGGATCAGTTTTAATTTTTGTATTAGTAGAAGCAGCCAAATCAGCCGAACCACCAAATAATGTGGGAAGATTTTCTGCAATTGAATTAATTACTTTTTCAGAACTATTTCGAGTGGCTTGTTTTTCACCATAGTTTTCAAATTTTGGGAGAAGTGACTTCCATTGATCACCAAAATTACCAACCATTACTTTTTGGAATAATTCAGCTTCTGCAGGATATTTCGCTGAATATTCAGTGAATAATTTATTCCATTTTTCTTCTTTAGTAGCACCTTCAGTCTTAAGTAACGCGAAATGTTCCTTTACTTCTTCAGGAATGTAGAAGGTTTTACCTTCCGGCCAATTTAGATTTTTCTTTGTCGCAGCAACTTCTTCATCTCCTAGAGGGGAACCATGAGCAGAGGAAGTATCTTGTTTCTTTGGACTTCCATAACCTATGTGTGTATCTGTTATAATCAAAGCCGGTCTATCTGACTTTTTCGCATTGCTTACAGCTTCCTCTAATTTCTCTAAATCGTTTACGTCTTTTACATGTTGAACGTACCAGCCATAAGCTTCAAATCTCATTGCTGCATTATCCGACATGGAAATCGATGTGCTTCCGTCTATCGTAATTTTATTGTTATCGTAAAAAACAATGAGTTTATTAATTTTATTATGTCCGGCAAATGAAGCGGCTTCATGTGATACACCTTCCATAAGATCACCATCACCGGCAATAACATAAACGTAATTATCCAAAATCTTAAAATTGTCTTTATTAAATTTGGCGCTTAAAAAAGCTTGTGCAGTTGCCATACCGATCGCGTTTGCAAATCCTTGTCCTAATGGACCAGTAGAAGTTTCAACCCCGGGGGTTAATCCATATTCAGGATGACCGGGAGTAATACTTCCCCACTGTCTAAAGTTTTGCAGATCTTCCATCGTCACTTTGTAGCCTGATAAGTGTAGAGAACTATATAGCAGCATACTTCCGTGACCAGCACTTAATACAAATCGATCTCTATTTATCCATTTCGGATTCATTGGATTGTGATTCATAATTTTTCGATAAAGCAAATATGCAATTGGAGCACATCCCATCGGCATTCCCGGATGGCCTGAATTTGCTTTTTGTACTCCATCAACAGATAAAAACCTTATTGTGTTAATCGACATGTTTTCGATACTAGTTTGGTTCATTACTTTCTCCATATTAAAATTCTTCACCATAAAATTCACCGTCAACAATTGGTGTAACACATATTAACGGTTTATCAGGTACGTTAAACTCGGTAAATATTTCCTCGAAAAGTCTATAATGCATTCCTTGTTTCTCTAATTTAGCAAAACGACTATAAGGCATGTACTGCCCTTTCTTATCAACCGGTGCTTCAAACAATATTGCTGATTCAAAATCTTCTTTAGCAGATTTTTTTAAAAATATGATCTTTTCTTCATCAGTGCCGGATTGTTTGTATGATAAAGCTTTGAATCCGGTTACAAAATCATTTTGAATAATTAAATAAATATTTACAATGGTTTCTAGCAATCTTTAATAAATTTATTTTTTAAAAAAGCCGGAATTACCGGCTTTAAATTGTGGAAATACATTTATTCTAGTTTTATTATCTCATAATTCCAAAATTACTTTTTAGGCCCGATCATATTTTCAGGTCTAACTTTTTCATCAAATTCTTTCTCTGTAAGCAATCCTAACGCAACTGCGGCTTCTTTTAAAGTTGAGTTGTCGTTAAAAGCTTTCTTTGCTACTTTTGCTGCGTTGTCATAACCGATATGAGGATTTAGTGCAGTAACTAACATCAAAGAGTTACGCAAATTTTTATCAATGTTAACCTCATTTGCTTCAATCCCTACCACACAATGATCTGCAAAACTATCACAAGCATCACCAAGTAATCTGATTGATTGTAAAAGATTGTAGATCATGACAGGTTTGAAAACATTTAATTCAAAATTGCCGCTTGCACCACCAAAGTTTACGGCAACATCATTACCCATAACCTGAGCGCAAACCATTGTCATAGCTTCAGATTGAGTTGGATTTACTTTACCAGGCATAATTGAACTACCGGGTTCATTAGCAGGAAGATTAATTTCACCAATACCGCAACGAGGACCGCTACCAAGCCATCTAACATCGTTAGCAATTTTCATCAGGGAGGCAGCCAATGTTTTCATAACGCCGCTGGCTTCTACAATCGCGTCGTGTGCGGCTAGTGCCTCAAACTTATTAGGTGCTGTTACAAAATCTAATCCGGTTATTTCTGAAATTTTTGCAGCAGATAATTCCGCAAATTTTTCATGAGTATTTAACCCTGTTCCAACTGCGGTCCCACCAAGTGCTAATTCCTTTAATCGTGGCAAACAACTATTAATTCTATCCAAACCATAACTCAATTGTTGTACATAGGCTGAGAACTCTTGACCAAGTGTAAGCGGAACAGCATCCATCAAGTGAGTTCTTCCTATTTTGATTATATTCTTGAATTCTTCTGCTTTAACTTGAAGTGCGTCTCTAAGTTTAGTAACACGAGGAATTAAATGATTAACTATTTGTTCGACTGCTGCAATATGCATAGCTGTAGGAAAAGTATCATTCGAAGATTGAGCTTTGTTAACATCATCATTAGGATGAATAGGTTTTTTACTTCCTAATTCTCCGCCGGCTATTTTAATAGCTCGGTTGGCGATAACTTCATTTGAGTTCATGTTTGTTTGTGTTCCGCTTCCGGTTTGCCAAACTACTAGCGGAAAATGATCATCTAATTTTCCTTCAATAACTTCATCAGCTGCTTTTACAATCAACTCGGCTTTTTCCTTAGTTAACATACCGAGTTCTTGATTTGTTTGAGCGGCGGCTTTCTTTAATATTCCTAAGGCTCTAATTATTTCGCGAGGAAAAGTTTCACCACCAATTTTGAAATTCATTAATGATCTAGCTGTTTGTGCGCCATAATATTTATCAGCCGGAACTTTTACTTCACCCATAGTATCTGTTTCAATTCTGTATTCCATTTGCTCTCCCTGTTTTTAAGAGATAAATTTAACCGATTTGATGTTGAAATTCAATTTAAAGATATGATAACTCATTTGATTCTGCGGGCACCAACATATCTTTTTTTATAGTATGAACTTTCAAGTGAGGAAACTGTAACACCTAATGATCGGCTGGCGTGTGCAAATAAATTTTCACCTATATAGATACCCACATGCCCGGGGTACGATCGTCGAGTAGTATTAAAGAAAATCAAATCACCAAATGTTAATTCCGATTTGGAGGATATTAATTCACCGATACTAAATTGTTCACTAGAAGTTCGAGGTAATTGAAGTCCAATAGCGGTATCAAATACATGCTGTGTAAATGCAGAGCAGTCAATTCCATTACGATCGACGCCTCCATATTTATACGGAGTTTCAAGATAAGATATAATTTCAAACAATATTTTTTCTCTCGTTGTAAAAGCCGAACTAAGTGATTGCATTCTTTCGTATTTACCAATAAACTCTCGTGTATCAACTGGTACATCCTCAACCGGAATATCATCAAATTCCTCAAGTTCATCTGGAATATTATAAACTGTTGATGTATCCGTATTCTCAGTGGAAGTAAACCTTACCGAGGAAGGTTGTTTTTCTTCTACTTCTTTTGGACGGTTATAACGATCGGATTGTGAGGAGGGTGAACAACCGAATATAAGCCAAGTCAATAACACAACTATTAAGGAAGCGAGATAAAATCTGTGTTGCATGGAAACTATCCGAGGTAAGTTCTTAGGTTCTTACTTCTCGAAGCGTGTCTTAATCGTCTTATTGCTTTCTCTTTTATTTGACGAACCCGCTCACGAGTTAAATTGAATTTTTCGCCTATCTCTTCTAATGTTAAACTGTGTTCTGTACCTAAACCAAAATATAATTTGATAACTTCAGCTTCACGTTCCGTTAAAGTTGCGAGAGCACGTTCAACTTCACTCTTAAGTGATTCTGACATTAAGCTAAAATCGGGAGAGGGTTGTTGATCGTTTTCTAACACATCAAGCAGTCTATTTTCTTCACCTTGAGTGAAAGGTGCATCCATAGAAATATGTCTGCCTGAAATTTTCAGAGTATCGGAAACTTCATTAATATCCATTTCCAATTCTTTAGCTAGTTCACTTGCGCTTGGTTCTCTTTCAAATTCTTGTTCTAAGTTACTGTATGCTTTACCGATTTTATTAAGCGCACCGACTCTATTTAATGGAAGTCTTACTATCCTAGATTGCTCCGCAAGAGCTTGTAAAATTGATTGTCTAATCCACCAAACAGCATAAGAAATAAATTTGAATCCGCGGGTTTCATCAAATCTTTTTGCTGCTTTAATTAGTCCTAAGTTACCTTCATTAATAAGGTCACCAAGAGTTAGTCCTTGATTTTGATATTGCTTTGCTACACTAACAACAAATCGTAAATTAGCTTTTACTAGTTTCTCTAAAGCTGATTGGTCACCTTTTTTAATTTTTATTGCAAGTTCAATTTCCTCGTCGGCAGTAAGCAGATCAACTTTACCGATTTCTTGCAAATATTTATCTAACGATTGACTTTCACGATTGGTGAATTGTTTAGTGATCTTCAAAACAACATCTCCTAATTAAGTTCAGAGTTTATTGAATCAACAATCCCAACAATTGAAGCATCAACGGGAGCCATGTCAACAGTTAACGGGATGACAGCTTCACTGGCGGTAATGTAGTACACAATCTCACCAGGTCCGGCACCTATTGTATCTAATGCAACAATTGGCCTACCAATATCTTCTTTTTTCGAGTTAATTGGTTGAACAAATTGCATTTTATAATTTTTCAATGACTCATATTTTCGAGTCGCCCAAATTGTTCCTATTACACGGCCAAGTATCATCAGTTCTTATCTGCTTCAGTTAATTTCTCTTTAACACTTATGTCAAGTTTATCAACAATTGCCATTATAACAGCATCAACGGGTTTATTTTTCGTTATTGCTGTTTGACGCGCTGAACTTCCTTGAGCAGCCAAAATAATCTCACCGACCCCGGCACCAACTGAATCTACAGCTACCACATAATTATTCAGTGGTTTATAATCTAAGTCGAGTTCTCTAACAATCAAAAACTTTGACCCGACAAGATTTTCATCTTTACGGGTTGACCAAACAGTTCCAATTACTTTACCTAACATCATAAGCTACCTCACAAATTTTTCGGATCAATTATTTCTAATTCGGTATTTGAATATCTATTTATATTTTCTGTAACAACTTTCAGTTTATTTATTTTTGCTGTCACACAGAACAATGCATCTCTTACACTATTTACCTTTTCTGTAAATTCCGAAACCAATAAACTGTAACGCGCATGAAAACCCAAAACAGTAACGGCTTTCATCAATGCATCAACGGAATCTTTTTCAATATTATCGCGAACAGTAAAATATAATTCAGCGGAATTTATAACAGTTGTGAAACAAATTCCAGACTCCATTAATTTTTCGAGGTGGGATTTTTCATTTCCCTTATAAATTAGATGATCAACAAGAACATCGGTGTCAATCAAGTATTCGTTTTTATCTTTACTCAATATACAATCCTAGAAACAAAATCTGTATTATAAAGAGAACTTTTACATTTTAAAAAATCTATCACAATTTCTTCAGGAAGTGATTGAGCTTGGACTATCCTCTTTAGCAAATCTTTATCGATCACTTTTTCGAATCTTTCTTTTGAATTGTTGACCTCACCGGTTTTATTAGACATTGAATAATTCATCTATCCCAATGCTTAAGAATTTAAAACTCATTTAAAAAACTTGTTCCTTCCAAATTGTTATTTACTTTAAAATAATGTGCTATAGTTTGGGCAGCGTCTGAAAATGTCTCCCGAATTCCTAGATTAATCCCTTTAATATTCTTTCTATAAAATAGAACAGGCACATATTCTCTGCTGTGATCGGTACTAGGTGTGGTGGGATCGTTTCCATGATCAGCAGTAATCAGTAATGCATCAGATAAATCTAAAGATTCAGTGAAATTTGGCAGCCAGTCATCAAACTCTTTTAATGCTTTATGAAAACCTTCCGGGTCATTTCTATGCCCGAAATAGACGTCGAAATCAACTAGGTTTGCGAATACAAAGGAATTAGAAACTCTTTTTGAATAATTCAATAACTTTGACATTCCTTCACTGTTAGACTTTGTCTTTTCTACTATATCAATTCCTTTGTAGTTGAACAAGTCATTAATTTTGCCAATACCAATTGTTTGAATTTTATTTTGTTGGAGATAATCTAATATTGTATTAGAAGGTGGATTTAATGAAAAATCTTTTCGATTAGTTGTTCGTTCATAGTTACCTGCTTTTCCGATAAACGGTCTAGCAATAATTCTTCCCACAGCATGCTCATTAATTAAAATTTCTTCACGAGTAATTTTACAAATTTCGTAAAGTCTATCTAACGGAATAATCTCTTCATGAGCGGCAATTTGAAATACCGAATCAGCTGAAGTATAAATTATCGGGAAACCGGTTTTAACATGCTCATCGCCAAGTTCTTCAATAATTGCCGTTCCGGAGGCGGGTTTATTCCCAAGTATTCCTTTTAAATTACATTTCGAAATAAACTTGTCAATTAATTCTTTTGGGAATCCATCAGGGTAATAAGGAAAATCAAAATCCAATTTTAGACCGGCGATTTCCCAATGTCCGCTTGTAGAATCCTTTCCTTTTGATACTTCTTTCATTTTACCAAAGGATGCTATAGATTTTTGTACGGCGGGAACTCCTTTAATTTCTGCTATATTGCCTAAACCAAAATTTTGCAGATTCGGTAAATCAAGTCCACCCAACAAATCAGCCATATTACCAAGAGTATTACTTCCTTTATCTCCGTATTTATCCGCATCGGGTAATTCCCCGATACCAACACCATCTAATATGATTGTAAAAAAATTATTCAAAATTAGTTTATGCTTTTTACGGTATTGCCCCCTTTTTCGAGAGCTTTATTGAGTGCAAGTTCAGCATTTTCCAAAACAATTTTCACATCTGTTTTGCCCGAAGCGGAAGCCACTCCAACTGAAACTGTAAATGTAGTCTGTTTTGTTACAACTGCAATAGGTTTGCGTGCAATTTTAATTCTTAACTTCTCCGCCCATAAAAACACATCTTTTGTCGATGCATTAAAGAAATAAACTCCAAAGAGTCGCTCATCCAATCTACCAAGCAGATTAACGGGAGTAATTTCCTCTTTTATAATATTAGCAATAGATTTCAATACTTTTGGGAAAGGGTTACTTTCAAACAATGACTCTTCCTCAATGAACTCGTCAATTTTTATTAATGCTATCGCTCCTTCGGCACCCATCTCGTTTGCTTTTACCAGATCATTTCGTAATTGTGTTATAAACGTTTCTTGATTTAGAGTCTTTGTTTCAATATCAACAGAGAGTAAGCCCTTTAATACTTTTTGAGCTGAGAAAGAATGAACCATAAAAGAAAAGATTTTTGTTGCTTGTTTCATGAAGTGAACGTCTTCCGTTGTATAAAGATTTTTCTTTAATGATTCAAAACAGAGTACACCATAATTCTGATCATCATATATCAGAGGTATAGCCAAAAATGAACCGTCAAAACTTATGTCTTCATTTTTTGAGAATCTAAAATATTCTCCGGTGGAAGTATCATCAATTTTTATCGGCATACCACTTAGAATTGCTTTACCAACCAGTGTACCGCCTAATTCAACTTCAAAATTTTCACCGATATATTTAAGCGTTGTTTTATTTACAATTTTGGATGTGCGGAATTTTTGATCGGTTGGATCAAAGTACACAAAAACAAATGAATTCCATTGCAGCAAATCTTTAACCGAAGTTTCCATCAAAGCGAAAAGTTCTTTTTCATTAGCAAATTTTTTTTCGATATTGAGAACACTAAGTAATGATTTTAATCTTTGTTCCGCTTGAGATTCGGCAAATTTATCCTCAAAAAGTGAGATTATAATTGAGAGCACTCTTACAAATCTACCTAATGAATAAATGGTTTCGATTCCAAAAGCATCGTGAACTTTTGAATCCAATGCTAAGACACCGGCTAGTGATTTTCCATAAAATAATGGAACACCGACAAAACTTTTTATTCCTTGTTTAGAATTATAATAGCGAATTACATCTCGTTCAGCGTTGGGAGTAATATCCGTAAGCAGTTCAGGTTCCTCTTTTTTAACAATCTTGCTTAGAATATCGTCTTCAATTTCAAATTTTTGTTCTGTTATAAATTCTGCTGAACTGGATACAAACTTTTCTAATGTTAATCTTTCTTTACTTTTGTTGTACCAAAAGAAAATTGATGTGTGCGCCATGTAAGCTTCTTTAACAACATTCAGTATTTTTTCTAATACAAATGCGAACTGCTCATCATGACTTACATTTTCAGGAAGTTCCTCCGTAGCAATTTGAGCAAAGTTTTGTTTTAAATCCGATGGCTTAAAGAAATCTCTTGATTTATTATCATGATAGCTGGGAGTATAATTTTCGCTTGTAATTACTTCTATTTTTGATGGTGATAATATTTTAAAATCTTCACCGTCATCAAATTCGTAGTTTTTGTTTTTTGGTTCTGAATCAATTTGTTGATCAGGCTCAGATGGGACTTCATCAAATTTTGTATCAAAGGATTCTTCTCTAACACTATCTCTTAAAAAAATTATGAATCCGACATAAAGCACAAGTACTGCAGCGGAAATAATTTTTAATACTAGATCTTCGGCTAGGAACAGAATTGCAATCAGCACAGGAATAAGTGAGAAGATTAAAATTCGTTTCCTATTTCTTACACTTAATCCCATAATATAGTTTTGTTGTTAAGAAGTTGAAAAAAAGCGATGTATAATAACAAAAGTTCAGCAAAAATTCATTAATAGAATAGCTTATGGAGTCGAGAAACGATTTCTTTTTTACCGGTTCCTTCTACAGCCGAGTGAAGCAAAAGATTGTCCCCGTATGAGGCTTCGGGGAAATAATCTCTTATCTCTGATTTACGTCTAGCAATTTCAGATTGTTTAAGTTTATCAACTTTATTTAATACCAGCGTGTATGGAAGTTGAAGAGAAATCAATAATTCATTCAATAACAGATCTAAATCAGTTGGGTGATGCCGAGCGTCAATCAAATGAAAAATTGTAACTATTTGTCGATCACTCCGAAAATAATCACCAATTAGTTTATGCCATTCTTCTCTTTCTTTTTTTGAAACTTTGGCATAACCGAAACCGGGTAAATCTACAATATAAAATTTATCATCTACGTTATAATAATTAATTAATCTCGTTTTACCGGGACTGGAGCTAGTCAGAGCCATATTTTTGCGACTGAATATATTGTTTATGAATGAGGATTTTCCAACATTCGATCTTCCTGCCAGCACGATTTCCGGCATAATCAATTTGGGAAGTTGATTCATCAACTTAACGGATTTTATAAAGGTTATATTCATCATATGCAAAAAAAAAGAGTAACCAATGGTTACTCTCTCAATTTAATAAAACTAACAGGAAGTTACTTATTTATCTTCACCTTTGTCTTCTTTATCTGACTTTTTAGATTTTGTTTCTTTTTTAGCTGTGGTTGTTTTTTTCGCACCGGTAGATTTTGCTTTTGTTGTTTTCTTCGGTTTTTCTTTTGTTTCTTCAACTACATCAGCATCAGCAGCTTCTTCCTTCTTAGGTGCTTTTTTAGATTTGGTTGTTTTTGATTCAGCTTTATCCTTAGCTTCTTTCTTTTGAGCATGGATTTCGTTGTAATCAACTAATTCAACAATTGCTAATTCAGCAGCGTCACCTAAACGATGTCCAAGTTTTACAACTCTAGTATAACCACCCGGTCTATCGCCGATCTTTTCAACAATTTCGCCAAAGAGTTCTTTAAGCACTTCTTTATCTTTAATGAACTTTGCAATGTGTCTTCTAGAACCAATATTATCATTCTTTGCTTTAGTAATCAACGGTTCTACAAACTTTTTAGTTTCTTTAGCTTTTGCCACTGTTGTTTTGATTTTCTTGTATCTTAACAACTGTGTAGCTAATTCATTTAAAGTAGCTCGTCTATGACTAGCGGTTCTTCCTAATTTTCTACCTTTAACTCTGTGTCTCATTCTTAAACCTTACGGGATTTATTAGTTTGTTTCAGTTTTTTCGTTAATATATTTATCAACGTCCATTCCAAATTCGAGACCGTAGTTTTCAACAATCTCAATTAATTCTGCTAAAGATTTTCTTCCGAAATTTCTGAATTTGAGCATTTCACTTTCGTCTTTTCTTACAAGATCACCAAGAATTTTGATGTTTGCAGCTTTTAAACAATTGTGTGAACGAACACTCAATTCCAAATCATCAACGCTTGTAAGTAGAATCTTTTTGACTCTTTCAGACTCCGCGTCTTTCTCGTTTTCTACTTTATCTTCTTCTTGTGTCATATCAAAATTGATAAACAAATTGATATGATCTCTGAGAATATTAGCCGCACCGCTTAATGCGTCTTCCGGTGTAATTGAACCATCGGTTGTTACTTCGATAGATAATTTTTCAAAATCATTACTTTCACCGATTCGTACGTTTTCAACATCGTATCTAACGTTTTTTATCGGAGTATAAATTGAATCTATTGGAATCAACCCAATTGTTTGATCTTGAATTTTTTGCTCATTACTTGGAACATATCCTTTACCAAACCCAAATCTCAACTCCATTACTAAGTTAGCTTCTTTGTTCAAAGTAGCGATATGAAGATCTGGATTTAGAATTTCG
This sequence comes from Ignavibacteriales bacterium, assembly GCA_003599395.1. Lineage (GTDB taxonomy): Bacteria > Bacteroidota > Ignavibacteria > Ignavibacteriales > Melioribacteraceae > SURF-28. The sequence continues at coordinate 31,071 of QZJX01000034.1, forward strand.
ATATCTGCAGAAGCATCTTGAAGATCTTTTGCTTTTAATTCACCCTGACCTTTTAGTGATAATTCTAATTTTGTAGCTTTCTTATTGATGATTCTCATTCTAACTTGCTTAAGATTTAGAACGATTTCCGTAACATCTTCAACTATTCCGGGCACCGAAGTAAATTCGTGCAAAACACCTTCTATCTTAACCGCATTAATTGCAGCGCCGGTTAAAGATGATAAGAGAACTCTTCTAAGAGAATTCCCTAAAGTAACACCAAATCCTCTTTCGAGGGGCTGCATAATAAACTTACCATAATTTTCATTTGCTGTTTTTTCGTCAAGTACTAATCCGTCTGGCATCTTTATAAAAGGATAGCTCATTTAGCTCCTCTTCTAATTTAATTCTAAATTTGTGAATTACTTAGAGTACAACTCAACAATTAATTGTTCATTAGCGTTAAGCGGTATCTCTTCACGTGTAGGTAATTGAACAAAAGTACCGGATAGACCTGCTTTATCTATAATTAACCAACTGTATAAATTTTCTTTTGTTCTTCTTAGTGAATCGTGAATTGCATCCAACTTTTTACTTTTATCTCGAACTGATATAACATCGCCGGGAGCGAGTGCATATGATGGAATATCAACAACGTTTCCGTTTACATTAAAGTGTCTGTGTTTAACCAATTGTCTGGCAGCTTTTCTAGAAGGAGCGAATCCTAATCTAAAAACAACGTTATCTAATCTTCGTTCAAGAAGTTGGATCAGGTTTTCACCTGTAACACCTTTTTGTCTGTTTGCCCGCTCAAAATAATTTCTGAACTGAGTTTCTAACAAACCATAAATTCTTTTAACTTTTTGTTTTTCTCTTAACTGAACTCCGTACTCTGAGAATTTACCACGGCGGCTTAAACCATGTTCTCCCGGAGGGAAGTTTTTCTTTTCTATTTCACATTTTTCCGAATGACATTTCGATCCTTTGAGAAATAATTTCTGTCGTTCTCTTCTGCACAACTTGCAGCTTGGTCCTGTGTATCTGGCCATTAACTTTCTCCTCGTTATACTCTTCTACGTTTAGGTGGTCTACAACCGTTATGCGGTATTGGCGTAATGTCTTTAATTGCAAGGATTTGCAAACCGGCTGTATTAAGCGCTCTAATTGCAGCTTCACGACCGGAACCGGGTCCTTTTACAAAAACATCAACTCTTCTAAGCCCAAGATCGTGTGCTTCTTTTGCAGCCGCTTCGGCCGTTACTTGCGCAGCAAAAGGTGTGTTCTTACGAGAACCTTTAAAACCATTTTTACCTGCAGACGACCACGAAATCGTGTTACCGTATATATCTGTTAATGTAACGATTACGTTATTAAAAGAAGCTTTGATGTGAGCTACCCCAACCGCGTCAACATGTACTTTCTTTTTCGTTTTTCTTTGAACTTTAGCCAAAACTAAATTCCTCCGTTATTAAATTACTTCTTAGTAGGTGCTTTTTTCTTACCAGCAACAGTTCTTCTTTTACCTTTTCTTGTTCTGGAGTTTGTTCGGGTTCGCTGACCTCTAACAGGAAGTCCTCTTCTATGTCTCAACCCTCGGTAACTACCGATATCCATAAGTCTCTTAATATTTTGTTGAACCTCACTTCGCAGCGCACCTTCAACTTTGAATTCTGCTGTCATTATCGAACGAATTTTTGCAACTTCGCTTTCATTCAGTTCAGAAACTTTTTTGTTAGGATCAACTTGAGCTTTTTCCAAAATATGCAAAGCTGTAACTTGACCGATACCATAGATGTAGGTCAATCCTATATACGCTTTCTTGTTTTTTGGTAAGTCAACACCTGCAATACGAGCCAAACCTAAACCTCCTTATTTTATCCTTGACGTTGTTTGTGTTTTGGATTTTTACAAATTACTCTTACAACGCCTTTTCTTTTTATTACTTTGCAATGTTCACAAATTTTTCTTACTGAAGCACGAACTTTCATTTTATCTCCGAAAAACTATTTATATCTGTACGTAATTCTACCTTTATTCAAATCGTAGGGTGACATTTCAATTGCAACTTTGTCACCAACTAAAATTTTAATAAAGTGCATTCTCATTTTACCCGAAATGTGAGCCAATATCTCATGCCCGTTATCGAGTTTAACTTTAAAATTTGCGTTAGGCAGCGTCTCAGTTACTACACCATCAACTTTTATTGGACCTTGTTTTGCCATTTAATCTTTATACTATTGTTAAAATTTCTGCCTTACCGTCAACTATCGCAACTGAATGCTCAAAATGACATGATGCTGTTCCATCACTTGTTAAAACTGTCCAGCCATCATCAGCTACATAAACCGAAGATTTCCCAAGGTTTATCATCGGTTCAATTGCTATTGTCATTCCATTTTTAATAAGAGCACCGGAACCTGGTCTTCCATAATTTGGGACTTGCGGTTCTTCATGAAGATATTTACCCATTCCATGACCACACAAATCCTTTACAACAGAAAATCCTTCCTTTTCAACATATGATTGAACAGCGTAACCAATATCACCGATTCTATTTCCTACTCGAGCTTGTTCAATGGCCTTATACAATGATTTTTCGGTAACGCCCATAAGTTTCAATTTTTCTGAACTTAGTTCCCCGATAGCAATTGAAATGGCTGCATCACCAAAGTAGCCGTTCTTTTCGACACCAACATCAACTGATAGAATTTCACCGTTTTGTAAAAGTCTATCACTTGGTATTCCGTGAACTACCTCATCATCAATTGAAGAACAAATTGAGCCGGGAAAATCAAAAGAACCGGATTGTGAATAACCTTTGAATGCCGGAATTGCGTCATTACTTCTTATATAATCTTCCGCAATTTTATCTAATTCTAAAGTCGATTTTCCTATTTCAGCGTATCTCTTAACAAGTTGCAATGTTTCTGCAACAATTTTACAACTTTCTCTTATGTAATCAATTTCTTTTTTAGTCTTAATAAGAATCACAACAAAACCTAACCTCTACGACCACGCAATTTTCCGGACTTCATAAATCCATCATAATGTCTCATCAACAAGTGTGATTCAATTTGATTTAGTGTATCAAGTGCAACACCAACCATAATTAATAAACTTGTACCGCCAAAGAACTGCGAGAAACTTCCTGAAACACCAAATCGATTTACAAATGCTGGTAATATCGCAACAATTGCTAAAAAGAAAGAACCGGGCAAAGTAATTTTCGTTAAAATATTATCTATAAATTCAGCAGTTTGTTTTCCTGGACGAATACCCGGGACAAAGCCACCTTGTTTTTTCATATTTTCAGCAACGTCCTGCGGATTAAATGCAATAGCAGTATAGAAATATGTAAAGAACACAATCATCAAAGCATATATTGCAGAGTAAGTGAATGAGGTATAAACAAAATAACCGGCTAACGACTGCATAAATTCACTATCAGGGAAAAATGATAATACTGTATTAGGAATAAACATGATTGATTGAGCAAAAATAATAGGCATTACACCAGCCGTATTAACTCGCAATGGGATATATTGTGTCACACCACCATAAACTTTTCTTCCTACCACACGTTTTGCATACTGAACCGGAATTCTTCTAGTACCTTGAGTAACCAAAACAATTCCAGCAATTACCGCAACCATGAAGAAAAGTATTACAATTTCGATAACAATGTTTCTTGTACCAGCAGCAATTAATCTGTATTCATCAATCATAGCGAACGGAAGCATATTAATGATACCGATGAAAATGATAAGCGATATACCGTTGCCAATTCCCTTTTCAGTTATTTGCTCACCCATCCACATCATAAACACAGTACCGGCAACCAAGAACACAACTGCGGTAAAAGTAAATCCAAACCCCGATACTTCAGGTGAAATGATCGGTACACCGTTCGCAGTCATACTTGATAATAAAATTGTAACACTCCAAGCCTGAAGTGCTGAAATTCCTACAGTTCCATATCTTGTTAACTGAGTAATTTTCTTACGACCTTCTTCCCCTTCTCTTTGAAGTTTTTGGAAGTAAGGAACAACTGCACCCAATAACTGAATAATGATGGATGCACTGATATAAGGCATAATTCCTAAAGCAAACACGGCAGCATTAGAAAAAGCTCCACCAACAAATAGATCGTAGAGACCAAATAAGTTATCGGATGTTTGATTAGCCATTGCTTCGGATAACACACGTGCATCAACACCGGGTAATGTTATATGTGCACCGATTCTGACAATCACTAAAAGAGCCAAGGTGTAAAGAATTCGCTGCCTTAGCTCGTGAATTTTAAAAATATTCCGGAAGGTGTCTTGTAATTTTCCCATTAAACTTTCGTCTCTTTAATAGTTCCACCAGCAGATTCAATTTTTTCTTTTGCCGAAGCACTAAATGCATTAGCTTCAACTTCTAATTTAACTTTTAATTCACCTTGGCCAAGTATCTTGTAAGGTCCAACTTTATTAATAACACCGGCTTTATAAAGAGCAACAGCATCAACTTTACCGTTTTCGAGTTTATTATCATCGGCTAATTTTTGCAGTGTACTTACATTAATCGGTTGATATTCAACTCTAAACCGGTTGGTAAAACCGCGCTTCGGAACTCTTCTTTGAAGCGGCATCTGACCACCTTCAAACCAAGCTCTGTACTTTGCACCAGATCTAGATTTTTGACCATTCATACCTCTAGTAGCTGTACCACCATGGCCGGATCCTTCACCGCGACCTACGCGTTTTCTAGTTTTTCTTGATCCTTCTGCATATTTAAGATTACTTAGAATATCCATTTAATCCTCTATTCTTCAATTTCTTCTACACTGACTAAGTGTGATACTTTATTAATCATTCCTCTTATTTGAGGGGTATCGTTATGTACTTTAAAATAATTTGGTCTGCCAAGTCCTAAAGCCTCTATTGTAAGCTTTTGATCTTTCGGCCTATCAATCACACTTTTTGTTTGAATAACTTTTATTTTTTTCGTTTTTGCCATTACACTGCCTCAACAATTAAGCATTGAAAAGTTGTTGAATTTCCATACCACGTTTACGAGCCATACTTGCCGCATCGAGTAGGTTCAATAATCCATTTAAAGTTGCTTTAACCTGGTTGTGCGGATTTGAAGAGCCTAAAGATTTAGTTAATATATCTTGAACTCCAGCTGATTCTAATACTGCACGAACTCCACCGCCAGCAATCAATCCAGTACCGGGAGAAGCAGGTTTTAATAGAACCTTACCAGCGCCAAATTTACCAAGTATTTCATGAGGAATAGTTCCTTTAACTACCGGAACACGATAGACATTCTTTTTAGCGTCATCAATTCCTTTTGAGATAGCATCGGTGACTTCGTTAGCTTTACCTAAACCAACACCAACGTGACCATTACCGTCGCCAACAACCACAATAGCATTAAAGCTGAATCTTCTACCACCTTTTACAACTTTAGCAACACGGTTGATATGAACAACTTTTTCTTTAAGATTTTCGATTCCGGATACTTTTTTGTACCTCAATTTCTAACTCCTTAGTTACAATAAATATTCTATTGGTGTATTACTTTTTTACTTGCTGCCGGGAGAGGATTCGAACCTCTACAGACGCCTCCAAAGGGCGTAGTCCTACCGTTAGACGACCCGGCAATGACCTAAATTTTTAATCCGCCTTCTCTTGCACCATCGGCAACAGCTTTAACGCGTCCATGGTATCTATAAATATTTCGATCAAATATGGCAGATTTTATACCGGATTCAACAGCTTTTTTAGCAGCTAAAGAACCAACAATTTTGCTTTTCTCTGTTTTAGTTTTAGCTTTTTTTACTTCATCTGCAATTTCTTTAGAAATCGAAGAAACTGAAAATAATGTTTTGCCGGCATTATCATCAATAAATTGAACATATATCTGGTTTAAGCTGCGGAAGATATTCATTCTTGGTCTTTCCGCTGTTCCCCAGATTTTTTTTCTAACTCTAATTTTCTTTTTAGCTTGCTGTAATTGTGTTTTTCTTAACATAGCTTAACTAATCTCCCATTAACCAGCGGTCTTACCGGCTTTTCTGATAATTGTTTCGTCAGAGTATTTAATACCTTTTCCTTTATAAGGTTCAGGTTTTCTGAAAGATCTAATCTTTGCAGCAACCAAACCAACTAATTCTTTATCAACACCACTAATTTTAATTTGAGTTGGGGTTGGAACTTCAAGAGTAATTTCATTCGGTGGAGCAAAATATATTGGGTGAGAATAACCAATATTTATAAACAAATTTTTGCCTTTTAATTCTGCTCTGTAACCCACACCAACTATATCAAGCGTTTTTGTATAACCAGTTGTAACGCCTGAAACGATGTTTTGAATTAGTGCTCTAGTCAATCCATGCAAGGATTTACTTTCTTTTGTATCATCCGGTCTTAGAACCGACAATTCTTCGCCATCAATTTTAACATTCATCTTAGGATGAACATCTAATTGCATCTCACCTAATTTACCTTTGATCTTTAGCGTTCCGTTAGTTTGATTAACTTGAACGTCTTTAATATTTATTGGTTGTTTACCTACTCTGGACACTTTACTTACCTCTTACAAAATTTTACCAAATGTGTGCTAGAACTTCACCACCCATAGCTTCTCTTCTAGCTTGTTTATCGGAAACTATACCTTTTGAAGTTGAGATGACCGCCATTCCAAGTCCGTTAAGAACTCTTGGAATTTCATCTTTCCCACAATATCTCTTAAGTCCCGGTTTACTAATTTTTTCTAAGCCTGTTATCGAAGATACACCGTTAACGTACTGCAAATGAACTCTTAAAATGTTTTGTTTATTATCTTCAATTACGTTGTAGTCTTTAATGAATTTATTCTCTTTCATTAATTCTGCAATACTAATTTTAGTATTTGATGCAGGGATATCCACATAACGTTTTCTAGCTTTTACTGCATTTCTGATTCGAGTCAAAAAATCTGATATAGGATCAGTCATCGACATTTAAAATTCTCCTTCTGTTACCAACTTGATTTTTTTAAGCCCGGGATTTCACCTTTTGATGCTAATTCACGAAGCACCAATCTTGAAATACCGAATTTTCTGTAATACGAGCGAGGTCTTCCGGTCATCTGGCATCTATTTCTTAAACGAACGGGAGATGAGTTTTTTGGCAGTTCTTGCAATGCCTCGTAATCACCGTTTTCTTTTAATTCTTTACGGAGCTTTGCATACTTTTCAACAAGTTTTACTCTCTTTTCTTGTCTCGCTATTAAACTTTTTCTTGCCATGTTAGCCCTAAATTATAATTAATTTGCTTCTTTTTTTCTAAAAGGTACACCGAATGATGAAAGTAATTCAAAAGCTTCTGCATCAGTTTTAGCAGTTGTAACAAACGTGATATCCATACCTAAAACTTTTGTAATTTTATCAACATTTATTTCCGGGAAGATAATTTGCTCTTGAATTCCAAGAGTGTAATTACCGCGTCCATCAAATGATTTATCAGAAATACCTCTAAAGTCTCTTACTCTCGGTAATGCAACCGATACCAATCTATCTAAAAATTCATACATTCTTTCTTTTCGTAAAGTAACTTTTGCTCCTATTTTCATACCTTCTCTAAGTTTAAAGTTAGAGATAGATTTTTTTGCTGATCTTACAGACGCTTTTTGACCGGTGATCATTTCAAGTTCTTTTACAGCTTCATCAAGTAATTTCGAATCTTGAACCGCAGCACCAACACCCATATTAACAACAATCTTATCTAATTTAGGTACTTCCATAATATTGCTGTATTTAAATTTTTCTTTTAGCTTAGGAATAATTTCATCCTTATAAACAGCAGATAAACGAGCCGGAATTTTAACCGGAGTTACTTTAGTTTTTTCTGCCGGTGCCTGAGTTTTCTTTTCTTTTTGCTCTGTTTCTTTTTTTGTTTGCTTAGCCATTGTAATCTAAAACTCCTAGTATAATTATGACAGCATTTCGCCGCTTACTTTACTAATTCTAACCGATTTCTTTTTACCGGTTTTATCATCAATAATTATTTTCTTTCCAACTCTTGTTGCTTCACCCGATTTAGGATCAACTACCATAACGTTCGAAACGTTAATAGGTGATTCCTTTTCGATTATTCCGCCTTGAGGATTTGCCTGAGTAGGTTTTGAATGTCTTTTACGAATATTCACACCTTCAATAATAACACGGTTATCCTGTGGATAAACTTTAAGAACTTTTCCGGTTTTCCCCTTAAAGTTGCCTGAAATTACTAAAACAGTATCATCTTTATGAATTTTCATTTTTAACCTATATCTTATAAAACTTCTGGAGCAAGTGAAATTATTTTCATGAATTTTTTATCTCTGAGTTCTCGCGCAACAGGTCCAAAAATACGAGTACCCCTAGGTTCATTTTGAGCGTTCAATAGAACTGCTGCATTTTCATCAAATCTGATGTAAGAACCATCATCACGTTTTACTTCTTTTTTTGTTCTTACAATAACGGCTCTGGATACTTCACCTTTTTTTACTCCGCCGCCGGGCATCGCAGCTTTAACGGAAACTACTATTAAGTCTCCAACGCTTGCGTATCTTCTATTACTTCCGCCAAGAACTCTGATGCAACGAACTTTTTTTGCACCCGAATTATCTGCTACTGTTAAATTTGTTTCTTCTTGGATCATTTCAAATACACTCCTTAAAAGAAGCTATTATTTAGCTTTTTCCACAATTTCTACTAAACGCCATTTTTTATTTTTACTATATGGCCTGCATTCTTGAATTTTTACGGTATCACCAATTCCACATTCATTGTTTTCATCATGAAACATAATTCGCGTGGTTTTCTTAAAATATTTTCTATAAAGAGGGTGAGCCATTCTTCTTTCAATAGCTACTATTCCGCTTCTTTCCATACTATTGGAAACTACTTGCCCAATTTTTGTTTTTCTTCTTCCTCTTATCTGTTCCATTAACTTCTAGAACTCCTATTTATTTTCTTTAGCAGTTTTTTGTTCTTCTAATTCTCTTTCACGAAGAACAGTTTTCATTTTTGCGATATCACGACGAACTTCTTTCAACTTACCAGTATTGGTTAACTGTTTTAATTCATGTTGAAAACGCATATCAACCATGTTCTTTTCTTCATCAGCGATTCTTTTTAAGATTTCATCGGTTTTCATTTCTCTTATTTCGTAAATCTTCATTGCTTTGTCCTAAAATTATTTTGATTCGTAATCTGGTCTAGTAACTGATTTTGTTTTAATAGGCAATTTGTGAGAAGCTAATTTAAGAGCGTCCATTGCAACTTCTCTTGAAACCCCCGAAACCTCAAACATAATTCTACCGGGTTTAACAACTGCAACCCAAAATTCCGGAGCTCCTTTACCTTTACCCATTCTAGTTTCGAGCGGTTTCTTTGTAACCGGTTTATCCGGGAAAATTCTGATCCAAACTTTACCATCTCTTTTCATTTTACGTGAAAGAGCAACACGACATGCTTCGATTTGTCTACTTGTAATCCAACCAGCTTCCATAGCCTTTAGACCAAAATCACCAAAACTTACTTTACTTCCTCTATAAGCTTTTCCGCGTCTTCTACCACGATGCGCTTTTCTATATTTTACTCTTTTGGGCATTAACATGAGAAAAAACTCCTATTCACTTTAATCGGATAAACGTTTTCCTAAAATCTCTCCACGGCAGATCCAAACTTTTATACCTATTGCACCGTAGATTGTAAATGATGTTGATGTTGCATAATCTATATCAGCTCTTAATGTATGAAGAGGAATTCTTCCTTCTTTATACTGTTCGGTACGAGCCATTTCAGCACCTCCGAGACGACCAGAGCACATAATTTTAATTCCTTCAGCTCCCATTCTCATCGCCGATGTTATTGCTGATTTCATCGCACGTCTAAATGATATACGACCTTGCAATTGTTGAGCAATGTTATCTGCAACAAGTTGTGCGTCTAACTCAGGTCTTTTAATTTCAGTTATCTGTACTTTAACTTCTTTATCAGTTACCTTTTTCAATTCTTCTTCGAGTTGGGCAATTTCTTTTCCGCTTTTACCAATAACAACACCAGGACGTGACGTGTGAATTGTTAGAATAACATTTTTTGATGTACGATCAATTACTATTCTCGCAATTCCTGCTTTCTTCAGCCTATTCTTAATATAGTTTCTGAGCTTTCGATCTTCTTCCAACTTAGCAGCATAACTGCCGTTTTCATACCAGTTGGATTCCCATCCTCGAATAACACCAACTCTAAAACCTACTGGATTAACTTTCTGACCCAAAAAATCCTCCTGAGTTTTTAACTTTTTGTTCCAACAACCACTGTTAGGTGGTTTGATCTCTTTCTTACTCTATATGCTCTGCCCATTGGTGCAGGTAGCATTCTTTTTAATGTAGGACCTTGATTTACAAAAGCTTCTTTTACAACTAATTTTGCAATATCAACTTTTTCGTCTTCGGTCTTATTGTATAAGTTCGCCACAGCACTTCTCAGAACTTTTTCTGCATCTTTTGAAGCATGCTTTGTATTGAAATGCAAAATTTCAATAGCTTGTTCAACAGATTTACCTCTAATAAGATCAACAACTAATCTCATTTTACGAGGAGATGAACTTATATAACGATGTGTTGCTTTAGCTTCCATTAAATGTCCTCAATCACTTTACTTTACTTTTGCCTTTTCAGCTTTAGTTCCGGGATGCCCTCTAAAAATTCTAGTAGGGGCAAATTCACCAAGTTTATGACCAACCATGTTTTCCGAAATATAAACCGGAATCATTTTATTGCCATTGTGAACTGCAATTGTGTGACCAACAAACTCGGGTGAGATTGTACTTGTTCTCGACCAAGTTTTGACGATCTTTTTTTGATTCTTCTCATTAAGTTGTTGAACTTTTTTGAGAAGTTTTACGCTTATAAACGGTCCTTTTTTAACTGATCTTGGCATATGTTAAACTCTAGCTTTTTCTTCTTTTAACGATGTATTTATTAGATGGATTTTTTCTTTTTCTAGTTTTCAATCCTTTAGCTTTTTGACCCCATGGAGAAACCGGATGTCCGCCACCCGAAGTTCTGCCTTCACCACCACCCATCGGGTGATCGACTGGGTTCATAACAACACCACGTACTTTAGGTCTTCTACCAAGCCAACGTGAGCGGCCTGCTTTACCTAAACTAATATTTTCATGAACTGAATTTCCAACAGAACCAATGGTAGCCATACATTCCAGACTAACCATTCTTACTTCGCCTGAAGGTAATTTAATCTGACCATATTTACCTTCTTTAGCATTTAATGAAATTTCTGTACCAGCAGAGCGACCAATTTGTGCGCCTTTGCCCGGTTTCAATTCAATATTATGGACAATTGTACCAACTGGAATATCTTTTAACTTAAGTGTATTGCCTGTTTTAATATCAGCTTTGGCACCTGATATAATTGTATCACCAACATTTAATCCGTTCGGAGCAATTATATATCTCTTTTCGCCATCAGCATAATTCAATAATGCAATTCTAGCTGATCTATTCGGATCATATTCAATTGAGAAAACTTTTGCTGGTATATCATGTTTGTCTCTTTTGAAATCAATAATTCTGTAACGTCTCTTATGTCCGCCACCAATATGACGCGAAGTGATTCTACCTTTGTTGTTTCTACCACCGGATTTTTTGAGAGCAGTAGTCAAAGACTTTTCTGGAGTATCTTTCGTGACTGCATCAAAAGCAGAGAAAGACATGAATCTTGTTCCGGGTGTATTTGGTTTTAATTTTCTAATAGCCATTTACTAAACTCCAATTCCTTATGCTTCACCGAATAGATCAATTTTTTGACCTTCTTTCAACTGTACAATTGCTTTTTTGAAACGAGGGGTTTTACCACTGAATCTACCTTTTTTGGTAAACTGTGTCTTGGTTTTACCTTTGTATTTCATTGTGTTAACCTCAACAACGTCAACATCGAACTTTACTTTGAGAGCTTTTGCGATCTCAATTTTGTTAGCATTGTAGTCAACTATAAAACCGTATTTCGATTGTTCTTTCTCTGAAATCTCGGTCATCTTTTCAGTTATTAAAGGTCTTATTAAAACATTTCGCATTTCTAAACCAACTAATTAGTTTAATGAATTCTGAATTTCTTCTACAGCACTCTTTTGTAACAATACTAATTGATTATTAACCAAATCATAAGTTGATGCATCAGATGCTTGTAGTATATTTAATTTTGGAACGTTTCTTCCTGATAAATAAACTTTTTCACGAGATCCTGCTGTAAGTAATAAAGTTTTTTTACCATTAACATTTAACGAACTTAAAATGTTTACCAACTCTTTTGTTTTAGGTGAATCAAAATCAAAATCCTCAACTACCATTATTTGTTCAGCCTTAGCTTTGTATGAAAGAGCGGATTTTCTGGCTAATTGTAGAACTTTTTTATTCAATTTTTGCCTGTAGTTACGTGGTCTCGGTCCAAAAATTGTTCCTCCACCGACCCATAAAGGAGATCTAGATGTGCCGGCTCTTGCTCCGCCTCTTCCTTTTTGTTTCCATGGCTTTTTACCACCGCCTCTAACTTCAGCTCTTTCTTTAGCTTTATGAGTACCTTGGCGTTGATTTGCAAGATAAGTTTTAACAGCTAAATAAATTACATGATCATTCGGCTCAATTCCGAAGATATCATCTGATAGTTCAACCTTGCTGCTTGATTTTGTACCATCTATTTTATAGACATCAACTTTCATTTCTTTACCACTACTTATTAATTTCAACAAGTGAATTAATTGAACCTGGAACTGCTCCCTTTACAAGAATTACATTCTTTTCGGGGATTACTTTTATAACTCTAAGATTAGATACTGTAACTTTTTCATAACCTGTTCTTCCGGCCATTCTAGTACCTTTAAAGACTCTAGAGGGATCAGAACTTGAACCAATTGAACCGGGAGCTCTAAGTCGATCGCTTTGACCGTGAGTTGTACCACCAACACCACCGAATCCATGTCGTCTCATCACACCCTGAAATCCTTTACCTTTACTTAAACCGGAAACTTTAACTTTATCACCTTCTTGAAAGATTTCAACGTTAATCGAATCTCCAACATTAAACTCGCCATCCTTAAAATTCTTGAATTCTCTTAATAAGCGAGGAGATTTTAATCCCAATTTATTATAAACTGCAAGTTGTGGTTTAGCGGTTCTTTTCTCTTTCTTTTCACCAAATCCCAGTTGAAGAGCTTTGTAACCATCTTTCTCGGATGATTTAACAGCATAAACCGGGCAAGGACCGGCTTCAATAACAGTTACCGGGACGGATTTTCCATCCGGTAAAAATACTGAAGTCATTCCAAGTTTTTTTCCTAACAATCCTGGCATTTTAGCAATCCTTATAACTTAATCTCAATATCAACACCCGCCGGAATATCTAATTTACTAAGCGAATCGACGGTTTTGTTGTTAGAGTTATGAATATCAATTATTCTTTTGTGCGCTCTAATTTCAAATTGTTCACGAGATTTTTTATCTACGTGTGGAGATCTCAATACCGTAAAAACTGTTCTTCGGGTAGGAAGAGGAATTGGTCCTGAAACAACAGCACCCGTACTTTTAACAGTCTTAATGATCTTCTCGGTAGACTTATCTATCAAAATATGATCATAAGATTTTAATTTTATTCTGATCTTTTGACCTGGCACTTTCAATCTCTCCTTATTATTCACACAGAGAGAAGGTGGCAAAACCTTCTCTCAATAAATTTAATTTCTACAAACTATATATTATTGAATTATTTTAGTAACAACGCCGGAACCAACCGTTCTACCACCTTCACGTATAGCGAAGCGGAGACCTTCTTCCATTGCGATTTCAGAAATAAGCGTAACTTTTAATTTTACGTTATCGCCAGGCATAACCATTTCGGTTCCTTCAGGTAATTCAGCAACGCCTGTTACGTCAGTTGTTCTAAAATAGAACTGAGGTCTATATCCTTGGAAAAATGGCGTATGACGTCCACCTTCTTCTTTTGACAGGATATAAACTTCGCCTTCAAATATTGTATGAGGTGTAATTGATCCAGTTTTCGCTAAGACCATACCTCTTTCAATTTCTTTTTTATCGATACCGCGCATTAAGATACCTGCGTTATCACCAGCCATAGCAGCATCAAGTTCTTTTCTGAACATTTCAATACCTGTTACAACTGTTTTCTTGTGCATTCCTAGACCAATCAATTCAACTTCTTCTTGAATCTTTACTTGTCCTCTTTCAACTCTACCGGTGGCTACTGTACCACGACCAGTAATAGAGAAAACGTCTTCCACTGGCATCAAGAATGGTTTATCAGCGTCACGCTGCGGAATCGGAACATAACTATCTACAGCATCCATTAAATCCCAAATACATTTCAATCTCTCATCAGTATCAGGAGTACCATCATCAGTTGCAGCTTCCAAAGCCCTTAGTGCACTACCTTGAATAATCGGAATTTCATCACCCGGGAATTCATATTCTGTTAACAAATCTCTCAATTCAACTTCAACTAATTCTAATAATTCAGGATCATCTACTAAGTCAACTTTATTCATAAATACAACAATTTTAGGAACACCAACCTGACGAGCAAGTAGAATGTGTTCTCTAGTTTGCGGCATAGGACCGTCAGTTGCAGCAACTACAAGAATCGCACCGTCCATCTGAGCAGCACCGGTGATCATGTTCTTAACGTAGTCAGCGTGACCAGGACAGTCAACGTGAGCATAGTGTCTATTAGCTGTTGAATATTCAACGTGAGCAGTAGCAATAGTGATACCACGTTCTTTTTCTTCAGGAGCATTGTCAATACTATCGAATGTTCTTTTTTCGGATAATCCACGTTTTGACAAAGCCATTGTGATAGCAGCAGTAAGTGTTGTCTTACCGTGGTCAACGTGACCAATAGTACCTATGTTTACGTGAGGTTTACTCCTATCAAATTTTTCTTTTGCCATCGAATTCTCCTTGTTATTTTACTTTTTATTAATGATTTCCAAATTTGTTTAAACTGACTCAGTTTTCTTTGAACCTGTTTTTTCTGAAATTTCATCTGCTATTGATTTTGGAACTTCAGAGTAATGTGAAAATTGCATTGTGTATATTGCTCTACCTTGTGTCATCGATCTTAAAGTAGTTGCATACCCAAACATTTCAGCTAATGGTACTAATCCCCTAATTACTTGAGCATCTTTTCTAGATGAGAAACCTTCAATTTTTCCTCTTCTACTATTTAAATCACCCATAACATCACCCAAATATTCCTCTGGGGTTGTAACTTCAACTTTCATCATTGGTTCTAACAAAACAGGACCGGCTTTTCTAGCCGCTTCCTTAAATGCCATTGAGCCAGCCACTTTAAATGACATTTCATCCGAATCGACATCGTGATATGAACCATCGTACAACTTAACTTTGATGTCTACAACCGGAAATCCGGCAATAACACCATTTCTCATCGCTTCAATAATACCATTCGATACCGGTTGGATATATTCTTTCGGCACAACACCACCAACTATCGCATTTTCAAATTCATAACCTTTACCCGGTTCGTTCGGACCAACTTCAACCCAAACGTGACCGTATTTACCTCTACCACCACTTTGTTTAACAAACTTACCTTCTTGTTGCACGGTTTTTCTAATAGTTTCCCTGTAAGCAACTTGAGGTTTACCAACGTTTGCTTCTACTTTGAATTCTCTCTTCATTCTATCGACGAGAATTTCTAAATGAAGCTCACCCATACCGCTTATTAAAGTTTGACCTGTTTCATCATCAACTTTAACTTTGAATGTTGGATCTTCATCCGATAATTTGGACAATGCGTCTGATAACTTATCTTGATCAGCTTTAGTTTTAGGTTCGATGGCAATTTGAATAACCGGTTCAGGAAAAACCATTTTTTCTAGAACTATTTGATCTTTTTCGTCGCACAGAGTATCGCCAGTCTTAGTATATTTTAGACCAACTAAAGCTGCAATATCTCCAGCTCTTAAATATTCTCTATCTGTTCTTGAGTTCGCATGCATTTCTAAAATTCTGCCAACTCTTTCTTTCTTATCCGAAACTGAATTATGAACATAAGATCCAGCTTCCAATCTACCGCTATAAACTCTAATAAAAGTAACTTTTCCAACATATGGATCAGTCATAATTTTGAAAGCTAAGGCAGCAAATTTTGCTTTTTCATCAGGTGATACAATAACCTGATCATTTTTATCAACATGATGCGCGTGAATTTCACCAACGTCTATTGGTGAAGGCAAGAACTCGACTACTGCATCAAGTAATTTTTGAACACCTTTGTTCTTAAAAGAAGAACCGCACAAAACTGGAACGATTTTATTTTGAATCGTTGCTTTTCGAAGCACCGTTCTTACTTCATCAACTGAAATTTCTTCGCCTTCTAAATACTTTTCAAGAAGTGTATCATCAACTTCAGAAACTGCCTCAAGCATTAATGTTCGATATTTATTAGCAAGAGCTTTTAGGTCCTGTGGAATTTCTACATCTTCAAATGTAGAACCAAAATTTTCTTCGTGATACATTCTTGCTTTCATCGAAATCAAATCTATCACACCTGCAAACAAATCACCTTCACCAATGGGTAAAGTAATAGGCACCGCATTTGCTTTTAGACGATCTTTCATCATATCGACAGCGTGATAGAAATCTGCGCCTATTCTATCCATTTTATTTACAAAAGCAATCCTTGGAACACCATATTTATCAGCTTGTCTCCATACAGTTTCAGACTGAGGTTCAACACCACCGACAGCACAAAATAAAGCAACCGCACCATCCAAAACTCTTAATGAGCGTTCAACTTCAACCGTAAAATCAACGTGACCGGGAGTATCAATAATATTTATTTGATGATCAGCCCAATGACAAGAAGTAGCTGCACTAGTAATCGTAATACCACGCTCTTTTTCTTGTTCCATCCAATCCATAGTAGCAGCGCCATCATGAACTTCACCCATTCTGTGAAGTCTACCGGTATAGAATAAAATTCTTTCAGTGGTTGTAGTCTTACCGGCATCGATATGCGCCATGATACCGATGTTTCTTAATTTTGTTATATCTACTCTTTTCTCTGCCATTTAAAACTTAATTACCTTTCTACGATTACCACTTAAAGTGAGCGAATGCTTTATTCGCCTCTGCCATTCTGTGTGTATCTTCTTTTTTCTTAACTGCTGAACCTTCACCTTGAGATGCTGCAATTAGTTCCGCAGCTAACTTTAAGGCCATTGATTTATCTTTTCTATCTCTTGAGTAATTTCTAATCCATCTCATTGCGAGCGAAGTTCTTCTTTGAGGTCTAACTTCCATAGGTACTTGATAGGTTGCACCACCAACTCTACGGCTTCTTACTTCTACCATTGGGGCAACATTTTGAATTGCCTTTTGAAAAACTTCTAACGCTGGTTTTTTAGTTTTTTGTTCAATGATCTCAAAACTATCGTAGATCATATTTCTAGTTACAGATTTTTTACCGTCCAACATCATGTAATTAATAAACTTTGAAACCAAAACGTCATTAAATTTTGGATCAGGTTTTACAAATCTTTTTTCTGCTCTTCTTTTTCTCATAGTTCAACTTATTTTGCTTTAGGTTTTTTTGTGCCGTACTTAGAACGACCTTGTTTTCTTTCTTCCACACCACTGGTATCTAACGTACCACGTAAAATATGATAACGAACACCAGGTAAATCTTTTACTCTTCCGCCTCTAATCAAAACGATTGAGTGTTCTTGAAGATTATGACCTTCACCCGGAATGTAAGCTGTAACTTCAATTTGGTTTGTTAATCTAACTCTGGCAACTTTACGTAAAGCCGAATTAGGTTTTTTGGGAGTAGTAGTATAAACTCTGGTGCAAACACCTCTTTTTTGCGGACAATTCTGCAAAGCTGGTGCTTTACTTTTCACCTTAATTTCTTTTCTTCCCTTCCTAATCAACTGACTTATTGTCGGCACTTATTTTCCTCCAAAATTTTAAATCATTTCCCATAGAAAACAGACTCAAAATTTACCATTATTTTATTTTATTGTCAATATTGTCCAATTAAATTTAAGATTGAAAATCTATGATTTCTGCTTAGATTCCTCAACTTTTTCCATAGCTTCTTCTGCAACTGCTATTTCTGGCTCATCACCCACTACAAGAATCTTTTTATACTTCTTCAAGCCGGTTCCAGCCGGAATAAGATGGCCCATAACAACATTTTCTTTTAAACCAATTAGTGTATCTTCTTTTGCTGCTGTTGCTGCATTGGTTAATACTTTTGTTGTCTCTTGGAAAGATGCCGCTGATATCCAACTCTCGGTTGATAACGCTGCTTGCGTGATACCAAGAAGGATATTATCAAATGTTGCAGGATCAGCATCTCTTACTTCTAGGAGATTCTTATCTTTCTTTTTAAGATCAGCATTAATTTCACGGGCTTTGGACTTAGTTATTAATTGACCCAATTTTAATTTGGAATCACCCGGATCAACTATATAAACCAGGTTCTTAATTTCTTCGTTTTCTTCACCAAACTTGACTCTATCGACTAAATCTTCATCGATGAATTTCGTATCGCCCGAAGAAATAACTCGTAATTTTTGAAGCATTTGTTTAACTATTACTTCAATATGTTTATCATTTATCTTAACACCCTGTAATCTGTAAACATCTTGAATTTCGTTTACAAGGTATTCCTGAACTGCGTTTGTTCCTTTAATTTTCAAAATATCATGTGGGTCTATTGGTCCATCGGTAATTTTTTCACCGGCAGGTATTTCGTCACCTTCTTGAACGAGAATATGTTTTCCGTAAGGAACGTTATATACTTTTTGAATAGATCCGTCAAGTGATTCAATTATGATTTCTCTTGAACCTTTTTTTCTGACTCCAAATTTAACTACACCTTCAATTTCAGAGACAACTGCTGGTTCGTGAGGACTTCTAGCTTCAAATAATTCGGTTACTCTAGGCAAACCGCCTGTTATATCTCGAGTTTTTGAAGCAGATTTTGAAATCTTTGCCAAGATTGTGCCTGCTTGAACTTTCTCACCTTCATCAACTGAGAGATAGGCTTTTGTTGGTAAGTTAAATACTTTTTGCTCACCATCTTCGGTAGTAATTACAATACTTGGTGTAAGCGTTTTATCTTTCGATTCAATTACAACTTTTTGAACGTGACCGGTTTGTTCATCGGCTACTTGTTGAATTGTTGAGTTATCAATTAAATCAACAAAACTAACTGTACCTGCTGAATCTGTTAAGATTAAGGAGTTGTATGGATCGTGATTATAAAGAGGCTGACCTTTTTTTATTTTTGCGCCATCTTCCACCATTAATTCAGCACCATAAGGAATATCAAATTTCTTTATTTGTCTAAGATCTTCATCGAAAATACCAATTGAACCTCGACGACCTATCACAACTTTTACTTTACCGAAGAAATCTGTTTTTTCTGCAAAATTGACTCTATCGAATTTTACTACACCGTCAACTGTAGCTTCAACTTGTGATTGTGAAGCAATACGAGATGAAGTTCCACCTAAGTGGAATGTTCTAAGTGTCAACTGTGTACCGGGTTCGCCGATTGATTGAGCAGCAATTATTCCAACCGCTTCACCAATTTCAACCAAATGACCGGTTGTTAAGTTACGTCCATAACATTTAGCACAAACACCGCGTTTTGATTCACAAGTAAGTACTGTCCTAATATAAACCGAGTCAATGTTCGCTTCGTCAATAAGTTCGGCTTTTTCTTCTTCTATAACTTCGCCTGCTTCGACAATTAATTCATCTGTTCTTGGATCATAAATGTCTTCTTGAGCAACACGACCAGTTATTCTTTCAGCCAATGGTTCTCTTTCAAGTTCAACATCTTTAAGTGCAGAAATGTAAACACCTCTAATCGTTCCGCAATCAATTTCTGATACGATGACATCTTGAGCAACGTCGCATAACCTTCTAGTTAAATATCCCGCATCTGCTGTTTTTAATGCCGTATCTGCAAGACCTTTACGAGCACCGTGTGTGGAAATGAAGTATTCTAGTACTGATAAACCTTCTTTAAAGTTAGCAACAATCGGGTTTTCAATAATTTCACCTGATTGACCTGTTAAACTTTTTTGTGGTTTCATCATTAGACCACGCATACCAGCTAACTGTCTAACCTGTTCTTGTGAACCTCTCGCACCGGAATCAACCATCATGTGTACTGAGTTGAATCCACCTTGATCAGTTTTAATTTTATCCATCAAAGACTTTGCAACGTTATTCGTTGTGTGTGTCCAAACGTCTATGATCTTGTTATATCTTTCGGCATCAGTAATCAAACCTTGTTCGTGTTCATTTAAAATCTGACTTACTTTTTCATTCGAATCTTTAATAAGTTTTTCTTTTTCTTCAGGGATGATCATATCACTATAGCTAATTGAAATTCCAGCTGCGGTTGAATATCTATAACCTAAATCCTTTAGATCATCCAAGAACTTTGCAGTTTTTTCATTGCCGAGTTTTATAAACATCTTGTAAATGAATCCGCTGAAGATTTTCTTAACAAGTAATTCATTAAAGAAACCCATTCCTTCCGGAACGATTTGATTAAATATTACTCGGCCAACAGTTGTTTCAATAAATTGTCCTTCAACTCTAACCTTAATTTTTGCATGAAGTTCAACAACTTTAGAGTTATATGCAATCATAACTTCTTCAAAATTGCTAAACACCATTCCTTCACCTTGACCACCGGTTTTAGTTTTAGTTAAATAATAGCAACCTAAAACTATATCTTGTGTAGGAACAACAATAGGAGCACCGTTTTGTGGAGAAAGAATATTGTGACTTGAAAGCATTAATAGTCCTGCTTCAAGTTGGGCTTCATAAGAAAGCGGAACGTGAACAGCCATCTGATCACCGTCAAAATCCGCATTGAATGCTGTACAAACCATTGGATGAAGCTGAATTGCTTTCCCATCAATAAGTATCGGCTGGAATGCCTGTATACCCAAGCGGTGCAATGTTGGTGCACGGTTAAGCATGACCGGATGACCATCAATTAATTTTTCAAGAATATCCCAAATAACCGGATCTTTTCTATCGACTGCTTTTCGTGAACTCTTAACGGTTTTGAAATGACCTCTTTCAATCAACTTACGAATGATAAATGGTTTGAATAATTCAACCGCCATATCTTTCGGAAGACCGCATTGATGTAGTTTTAATTCTGGTCCGACAACAATTACAGAACGACCGGAATAATCAACACGTTTACCCAAAAGGTTTTGACGGAAGCGGCCTTGCTTACCTTTAAGCATATCGCTTAATGATTTCAAAGGTCTGTTTCCATCACTTCTGACCGCGCTTGTTCTTCTAGAGTTATCAAACAATGCATCAACTGATTCTTGAAGCATTCTCTTTTCATTTCGAAGAATGACTTCAGGAGCTTTAATATCTATTAACCTTTTTAATCTATTGTTACGAATAATTACTCTTCTGTAAAGATCATTTAAGTCAGAAGTGGCAAAACGCCCACCTTCAAGAGGAACGAGCGGTCTAAGTTCAGGAGGAATAACCGGAACTACACTTTGTACCATCCATTCCGGTCTATTAGGAACTTTACCTTCTCTTTCTCTAAAAGCTTCTAATACTCGTAATCTTTTTAGAAGATCATTTCTTTTTTGCTGTGAAGTCTCTTCTTTCAATTGCGCTTTCAATTCGAGGAATGTTGTTTCGATGTCTGTAGATTTCAAGAGAACTTTTACAGCATCTCCGCCAATTTTAGCAATGAATTTTTTGGGATCGTTATCTTCCAATG